>CAZIXL010000220.1:0-5597 GCA_964542885.1 uncultured bacterium | reverse complement strand
CGCCGTTCGAGTCGCCGATCGTCGCGAACAGCATGGGTTCGAGGGCCGCCGGCCGCGACGTGTCGGCGCCCGCGCCGCGCACGACGGCCCGGATGCGGCCATCCTCGAGCCGCACGCGGACGCGTTCGGCGCGGGCGGCGGGTCCGGCCGTGCCGGCGGCCGGGCGCAGCCAGATCTCCACGCCCCCCGCGATCGCAGCCCAGTCCCCCGGGCGGCGCACGGCCGGCGTGCCCGTGTAGCCGCGCGCCTCGAGCTCGTCGAGCAACCAGGCCTGCGGCGCCGGCGCACCGGGCACGAGCGGCACGTCCGCCGACCAGACGCGGGACGGGAACGACCACGCCGGTCCCGTCGCGTGCCGCGCCTCGAGCGCGCGCACGGCGAAGACGAAACGCACCAGCAGCGCCGCCGCGAGCAGCGCCACCGCGCCGATCGCGATGCGCCAGCGGCGGCGGAGTGGCCGGCGCGCGACCGGCGGGTGATCGGCACCGGGTGACGGCGGCATGGCGTGCGGACTCTCGCCCGGTTGATGCGCGCACCGCGCGCCGCCGCGGCAGCCACGCGCCCGCCCCGCGACGCGCGGACGGGCGCACGGCGAACGCCCGCCGCGCCGGGATTCCCGGCGCGCACCGCAGACATTAGAGTGGCCCGGTTCGGTTCACCCCCCATTCCCGACGGAGGCTGTCGCCATGCGTCGCGTCGCCCTGTTCGCACTCGCCCTGATCGTTGCCGCGTCCGCGGCGCACGCCGCCAAGGAGACACGCCCCACCTCGGCGGACCTCGTGAAGATGCGCGGCGCCTCGTCGCTCGCGCTCTCGCCGGACGGCGCGAAGGTCGCGTACGTGCTGACCACGACCACGTTCGACTCGACCGCGAAGGCGAAGGACGGCGACACGAAGGCGGGCTGGAAGGTCGAGCGCCAGGTGTGGGTGGCCGACGTGGCCACGAAGGAGGCGCGCCAGCTGACGCGCGCCGAGGGCGGCGCGGCGAGCCCGGCGTGGTCGCCCGACGGGCGCACGCTCGCGTTCCTGCGCCGCGTGGACGGCCGGACGGTGCTGCACCTGCTGCCCCTCGACGGCGGCGAACCGGCGAAGCTCGCGACCGGCGAACTCACGCCGCAGGCTCCGGCCTTCTCGCCGGACGGCAGGTCGCTCGCGTTCCTCGCCGAACCGCCGCTCACGGCCGCCGAGAAGCAGGCGCGCTGGGCGCGCGGCGGCGCCGAGCACTGGGAGCACGAGTTCGCGGACACGAAGCTCTACGTGGTGCCCGTCGCCGGCGGCGAGCCGCGCCAGGTGCCCGCGGGCCCGAACGTGGTGTCGTTCGCCTGGTCGCCCGACGGCGCGCGCGTCGCGGTCGAGACCAGCGAGAGCGGCGACCCCTACCGGGTCTCGAGCCTCACGCGGCTCGCGATCGTCGACCCCGCCGGCAAGGCGCCCGCGCGGGCGATGGACCGGCCGCCGGGCAGCTACGGCGCGCCGGTGTGGTCGCCCGACGGCCGCAGCGTGCTGGTGACCGGGCTCAACGGCGGGCTCTCGAACACGAACGCGCTGCTCGTGTGCGACGCGGCGACCGGGGGGGTGCGCGACCTCGCGCCCGATCCCGACCGCACGTTCGGCGGCTGCGCGTGGGCGGCGGACTCGAAGTCGGTCGTCGCCGTCGTGCGCGCCGGCACGGCGACCCGGCTCGTGCGCTTCCCGCTCGACGGTGCCCCGGCGGAGCTGGCGTTCGAGGGGCGCGTGATCACCGGCGACGTCGGCACCGACGCCGGCTCGAACCATCTCGTATTCCAGTCGGCCACCGACCTCACGCCCTGGGAGGTCACCGTGTACGAGCCGGCTACGGGGCGGACCACGGTCGTCACGAACCTCAATCCCGAGGTCGCGACGTGGAAGACCGGCACGACGCGCGTTGTGCGCTGGAAGAACGCCGAGGGCGTCGAGATCGAGGGCGTGCTCGTGCTGGCGGCAGGCGGGAAGCCGGGTTCGCCCGCGCCGCTCGTCGTGATCCCGCACGGCGGGCCCGACGACGTGACGACCACGGGCTTCAGCCCGCTCACGCAGTACCTGGCCTCGCGTGGCTACTCGGTGCTGCGCCCCAACTACCGCGGCTCGTTCGGCTACGGCTTCGCGTTCTACGCGGCGAACCGCAACCGCTTCGGCGAGATCGAGCAGGCCGACATCGAGAGCGGCGTGGACCAGTTGATCCGCGACGGGCTCGCCGACCCGAAGAAGCTCTACTTCGGTGGCTGGTCGTGGGGCGGCTACATCACCTGCTGGACGGTGACGCACGTGCAGCGCTACCGCGCGGCGGTCGCCGGCGCGGCCGTGTCGGACGTGTTCCACTCGTACTCGCTCAGCGACATCAACCACGGCGTCGCCGCGCAGTGGGAGTTCATGGGCGACCCGTGGAGCCAGACCGAGCACTTCGACCGCGTGAACCCGATCCGCTCCGTGACGAACGTGCACACGCCGATGCTGCTGCTGCACGGCGAGGCCGACACCCGCGTGCCGTTCGCCGAGACGGTCCAGTTCTACCGCGCGCTCGCGGACCTGGGCCGCGAGGTCGAGTTCTGGGCCTACCCGCGCGAGAACCACAACTTCACCGAGCCCGCCCACCGCGTGGACTACGTGAAGCGCTGGGCGGACTGGTACGACGCGCACTGAGCGGCGAACGGCCGCTCCGGGCCCCGCGGCGTCCGCCGTCGCGGGGCCCGTTTCGTGCGCCCCGGGAGGCCTCTCCCTTGGGCAGCCGGCGCTTGCACCCCCGCGCGGCCCCTCGTAACCTGCCGTCCTTCGCGTCCTGAGGCGTTCCAAGTCCCTGCCGACCGGGGCTTTTGCCGTCCGTTCAAGGAGAACCTATGCGTGCTCGTCTCTGGCTCCTCCCGCTGCTCCTGGCCGCCCTCGTCGGGGCAGGCGCGGCCGTGGCCGAGCCCATCGGAGCCCACTGGGAGCTGTCGCCGTTCGGCGGCTTCACCATGTTCGACCCCAAGCTGCGCTACCCCGGCACCGACCTGCCGCTGGCCGACGACCTCTACATGGGCGGCCGGCTGAGCTACGAGACGCGCTCGTGGGCCGGGCTCGAGATCGCGGCGGGGACCACGCCGACCGCGCAGGACATCGCCAGCGGCGCGCTCGAGTACGACTTCTTCCATGCTTCCGGCAACTTCGTCGTTTCGCCCGCGAAGGGCCGCTGGGGCACGCCGTACGCCTTCGTGGGTGGCGGCTACGTGCAGCTCAAGCCCTCCTCCGGTCTCAAGAAGGAGACGGGCTCCATCGAGTTCGGCGGCGGTGTGAAGCTGTGGATGACCGACGCGCTCGGCCTGCGGTTCGAGGCGCGCGACATCTCGTTCAAGCCGCTCGAGAACCTCGGCGGCGGGCAGAACAACTTCCACAACCTCGTCCTGGGCGCCGGCCTGACGCTGGCTCTCGGCGCGACGCCGCGCGACACCGACGGCGACGGCGTGCCGGACAGGAAGGACAAGTGCCCGAACACGCCCAAGGGCGCGGTCGTGGACGCGACGGGCTGCCCGATCGACTCCGACGGCGACGGCGTGTACGACGGCCTCGACAAGTGCGCCGGGACGCCGAAGGGCGCCACGGTGGACGCGAGCGGCTGCCCGAGTGACGCGGACGGCGACGGCGTCTTCGACGGGATCGACAAGTGCCCGGACACGCCCAAGGGCGCGACGGTCGATGCGGCCGGCTGCCCGAAGGACACCGACGGCGACGGCGTGCTGGACGGCATCGACCAGTGCGCGAACACGCCGACCGGCGCCAGGGTCGACGCGAAGGGCTGCCCGATCGACTCCGACGGCGACGGCGTTGCGGACGGGCTCGACAAGTGCCCGGACACGCCGGCCGGCCTCAAGGTCGACGCCGACGGCTGCCCGATCATGGTCACCGAGAAGGAGACCGAGCTGCTCGACACGGGCCTCATCCGCCTCGACAACGTGAACTTCGAGACCGGCAAGGCGGACATCCTTCCCGAGTCCTACCCGACGCTCGACGCGGTCGGCGCGGTCATGCTCAAGTGGCCGCAGCTCCGCATCGAGGTGGGCGGGCACACCGACTCGCGCGGCAGCCTGGCGAAGAACATGGCGCTGTCGCAGGCGCGCGCCGACTCGGTGCTGGCCTACGTGCTGCGCAAGTACCCGACGCTCCCGCGCGAGCAGTTCACGGTGAAGGGCTACGGCCCGAACCGCCCGCTGGCGCCGAACACGAACGCGCTCAACATGGCGAAGAACCGCCGCGTCGAGTTCGTCGTGCTCAACAAGGACGTCCTCAAGAAGGAAGTCGAGAAGCGCCACCTGCTGCAGGAAGGCGAGAGCGCCCCGTCGGATTCGACGGGCGGTGCGCCTCCCGACTCGACGAAGAAGCAGTAACGCCCGAAGGCGAAACGCGAGGGCCGGCGCGATGCACGCGCCGGCCCTTTCGTGTACCCGCACGGGACGCCGGCCCGCGGCGGACCTTGCGCGCGGGCGGCGGCGGCGCCAGTCTGCGCGCTCACCTTCGGGAGGCGACATGTCGATCGACGACGAAGCGGATCTGGAAGGCCTGCGGGCGGCGGGCCGCGCGGTGCGCGCGGCACTCGAGGCGATGCGCGCGGCCGTGGCGCCGGGCGTGACGACCGCGCAACTCGACGCGATCGGCGCGCGCGTGATGCGCGAGCACGGCGCGCGTTCGGCGCCGCAGCTGGTCTACCAGTTCCCGGGCGTCAACTGCATCAGCGTGAACGACGAGGTGGTGCACGGCATCCCGTCGGCGGAGCGCGTGCTGGCCGAGGGCGACCTGGTGAAGCTCGACGTGACGTTCGAGAAGGACGGCTACATGGCCGACGCGGCGATCACGGTGCCGGTGGGGCGCGTGCCCGAGCGCGCGCAGGCGCTGGTGGCGTGCGCGGAGCACGCGTTCCTGCGGGCGATGCGCGAGGTGCGCCCGGGCCGCCGGGCGCGCGACGTGGGGCGCGCGGTGGAGCGCGCGGTGCGGGGCGAGGGCTTCGCCGTGGTGCCGGCGCTGCAGGGCCACGGGATCGGGCGCACGATCCACGAAGAGCCGATGATGCCGAACTGGGACGACCCGGCAGCGAAGGACGTGCTCACCGAAGGACTGGTCATCACGGTGGAGCCGATCATCGCGATGGGCTCGGGCGAGTCGTTCGAATCGGGAGACGGCTGGACGATCAAGACGGCCGACGGCTCGCTGTCCGCGCACTTCGAGCACACGCTGGTCGTGACGAAGGACGGGCCGGTCCTGCTGACGGTGTAGGCGCGGGACGGGGGATTCGTCGGCTTCGCGCGCGCGCCGGCCCGTGCCGCTCGGGTCTCACCCGGCGGACGCTCACTTCGCGCATCCTGCGCTCCGTTCGCTAGGCGTTCGGCCCGCTCCGCCGGTCCCTGGCTCCCGCGGGCCTCTCGACTCCGCCGGGTGAGACCCGAACGGCACGGGCCGGCGCTCTCGCGCGACGTCGCTCCCGCTACGCGGTCTCCCAGCGCTTCGCGAGCCGCCGGGCGATCGCGAAGAACAGGACGCTGAAGCCGGTGAGCATCGCGAGCTGGGGCCACAGGGCGGCGATGGGCTGGTCGCGCCAGAAGACCTTGAGGT
>CAZIXL010000219.1:0-5625 GCA_964542885.1 uncultured bacterium | reverse complement strand
CCCTCGGCACCGAGGACGTCGACGGCACGCCCGCGTACAAGCTGCGCGTCACGCGCAAGGACAAGGACGTCGAGTACATCTACATCGATCAGACCTCCTTCCTCGAGATCCGCGTCACCTCCGTCCACAAGGTCCGCGGCACCGACCAGATCTCGGAGACGGACTACGGCGGCTACCAGCAGGTCGGCGCGCTGTGGCTGCCGCTCGCGATCGAGAGCGGCGCGCCGGGCCGCCCCCGGGGCTTCCGGATCACCGTCGAGCGCGCCGAGCTCGACGTCGCGCTCGACGACGCGCTGTTCCGGTTCCCGGCGCCCGGCGTGGCGGTCACCCAGGCGATCACCGCCGGCCCGCCCGACCGGGCCACCCTGCGGCCCCCGCCGCTCCAGCCCACCGGCCCGGCCGTGTTCGACGACGGCGCGCTGTCCGGCATCGGCGCGCGCAATATCGGCTCGGCCGCGATGTCCGGCCGGGTCTCGGCGATCGCGGCGGTCGGCGAGCGCGGCGCCACGACCGTCTACGTCGGCGCCGCCTCGGGCGGCGTGTGGCGGTCGCGCGACGGCGGCACGACGTTCCAGCCGGTGTTCGACAAGCAGCCCGTGCAGTCGATCGGCGCGATCGCGATCGATCCGTCGAACCCGAACACCGTCTGGGTCGGCACCGGCGAGTCGAACGGCTCGGTGGACTCCTACGACGGCGACGGCCTGTGGCGCTCGACCGACGGCGGCGCGACCTGGCAGCCGCGCGGGCTCGAGTTCGCGGGCCGCATCGGCGCGGTGGTCGTCGATCCGGAGAACCCGCAGCACGTGCTGGTGGGCGTGATGGGCCGGCAGTTCTCGACCGGGCCGGACCGCGGCCTCTACCGCACGCTCGACGGCGGCGACACCTGGACCAAGGTGCTGTTCGTGAGCGATTCGACCGGCGTCGCGGACGTGGTCATGAACCCGCTCCATCCCGACACGGTGTGGTGCGCCACGTGGGAGCGCGTGCGGCGCACGACCTATCGCCGTGCGTATGGCCCCGAGTGCGGCGTCTGGCGGAGCATCGACCGCGGCGCCACCTGGACGCGCATGACCACCGGGCTTCCCGTTCCCGGCGACGACGTGGGCCGCATCGCGCTCGCGGTGGCGCCCTCGCGGCCTTCGACCGTGTACGCGCAGGTCGGCACCGGGGCGATCTCGGGCTACGTCGGGCGCGGCTGGTACCGAAGCCTGGACGGCGGCACGACGTGGGCGCGGCGCGATGCGGGCACCACCTTCACCAGCATCTTCGGCGGGTTCATCTGGTACTTCGGCGAGGCCGCCGTCGATCCCGGGAACCCCGACCACGTGTACGCGCTGGGCGTCTCGATGCTGCAGTCCTTCGACGGCGGCGCGACCTGGTCGGCGAGCGGCGGCGCGATCCACGCCGACCTGCACGCCATGTGGATCGACCCGGCGAACCCGCTGCACGCGTACGTCGGCAGCGACGGCGGCTTCTACCGGACGTCGAACAACTCGGCGTACACGAAGTCGGCGAACCTGCCCGTCACGCAGTTCTACGACGGCGAGGTCGCGCCCTCGGACGTGAACCGGCTCTTCGGCGGCACGCAGGACAACAACTCGATCATGACGTCCAGCGGGCCCTCGAGCTGGTTCGCGATCCTCGGCGGCGACGGCTTTCACGTGCTGGCGGACCCCGTGAACCCGCTCGTCGTGTTCTCGGAATACCAGTACGGCTGCTACGGCGCCGGATTCCAGCGCTCGACCAGCGGCGGGCCTTCGCCGGCCGCGACCTCGGGCTGGAACGCGGCCGACCGCTTCGGCTGGGACGCCCCGATCGCGATGGACCCGAGCGACCACAACGTGCTCCTCGCGGGCAGCAACTTCGTCTACAAGAGCACGAACAACGGCGTGAATTGGGCCAAGGTGAGCGGCGACCTGACGACCAACCCGGGGGCGGCCGTCGTCTTCGGCACGCTCACGACGGTCGCGATCTCGCCGGCGAATCCCGACGTCTACTACGCGGGCTCGGACGACGGGAAGGTGTGGCGCTCCACGAACGCCGGCGGCACCTGGACGGACGTCTCGGCGGGCCTGCCCGGCCGCTGGGTCACGCGCGTCGTGCCCGACCCGTTCGATCCGCAGCGCGTGTACGTCACCCACTCGGGCTACACGTCCGACGACCAGGCGACGCTCGTTCACCGCAGCGACGACCAGGGCGACCACTGGACGAACGTCTCCGGGAACCTCGCCAACGTCCCCGCCAACGACCTCGTGGTCGACTTCACCGACCCCGCCCGTCTCTACCTGGCGACCGACACCGGGGTGTGGACCTCGGCCGACGCCGGGGGCTACTGGTACCCCCTCGGGACCGGGCTGCCGCTCCAGGTCGTCGCCGACCTCGTCCTGCACGCCTCCTCCCGGCGGCTCTTCGCGTTCACGCACGGCCGCTCGGCGTGGTCACTCGACCTGTCGGCGATGCCCGCCGCGGTCGGCCCGGGCGCGCCGCCGGCGAGCCTCGCGCTCTCGGCGCCGTGGCCCAATCCCGCGCGCGGCGCGCTGCGCGTGACGCTCGACCTTCCCCGCAACGAACGCGTCGAAGTGGCCGTGTTCGATGCACTTGGCCGACGCGTGGCCACACCACTTTCGGCCGCTCCTGGCGCGGGCCGGCACGTGGTCGCGTGGGACGGGCGCGACGCCTCGGGACGGCCGGCGCGTGCCGGCGTCTACTTCCTGCGCGCGACGGCGGGCGGCGCGAGCGTGTCGCGCCGCGTCGTGCTCGCCGACTGACGCGCGGCGTTCCGACCGCCCCCGGGCGGCCCGCCGGTGCCGACCCCCGTTTCGCCCGCGCCAGCCGCGGCCCGAACCTTGCGTGCGTTTCGACCGCTCCAGACAAGGACGAAAGCCACCTCCCCTGCCGATTTCCCTTTGAAATCGCGGGTCCGCGCTGATATACCCACGCGCGGCGGGACGCACGACTCGCGTCCATGCGACTTGAGCAGGGATGTACCACTCATCACCCGAGAGGAAGGATCCCCAATGGCGAAGATGATGACGAAGACCCAGATCGCCGGGCACATCGCGAACAAGTTCGAGATCAGCAAGAAGCAGAGCACCGAGATCCTCGTGGAGCTCGCGACGCTGGCCGCGAAGCAGGCGAAGAACGGCTTCGTGTTCCCGGGCGTCGGCAAGCTCGTGGTCGTGAACCGCAAGGCGCGCATGGGCCGCAACCCGCAGACGGGCGAAGCCATCAAGATCCCGGCCAAGCGCGTGCTCAAGTTCCGCATCGCGAAGGCCATGAAGGACAGCGTGCTGAAGTAGGTCTTCCTCGCTTCACCCGTTTCGACCAGGGCCCCGGCCACACGCCGGGGCCTTGCGTTTGGGCCGCGCGGGACGCGGCCGAAACGCGCTCCGGGCGCCCGGCGCGGCGCTTCACGGACTCCGCCCTGCGCGCGCCCCGGCGCTTCAGCCGCCCGGGCCCGCCGCCGATAACGCGGGAGAATCGGAGGCTCGCTCCCGCATGTCCGCAGACGTCACGCTGCTCGAACGCCTCCCGGATCCCGTGCTGCTCGTGCTGCCGAACGGCGAGACGCTCTACGCGAACCGGGCGTTCCACGAACTCGCCCGGCGCCACGGCGTCGAGCCCAGGCTCGCCGCGCTCTTCGGCCCGCCCGCGCAGGTCGTGCTCGCCGAGGCGCATCGCGCCGGGCGCGCGAGCGCGTTCCTGCCGATCGTCCCGAGCGACGACGCGAGCGAGGGCTTCCGCCTCACGGTGCAGGCGGGCGACGAGGACGGCACGTACGCCGTGCAGCTCACCGACCTGACCGAAGAGGTCGCGTGGCGCCACCAGCTCTTCCTGCGCAACAGCGAGCTGACCGTGCTCAACGACATCGGCATGGCGCTGTCGGGCACGCTCGAGATGGCGGTGCTCGCGCGGCGGATCTGGGAGCAGACCGGCCGCATGATGGACAACTCGAACTTCTACCTGGCGCTCCACGACCGCGAGCAGGACGAGATCGTCTTCGCCCTGTGGGTCGAGGAGGGCCGGATCGCCGAGACCGACCGCAAGCGCACGTTCGCGAACAGCGTCACCGAGCACCTGCTGATCGGGAAGCAGCCGCTGCTGCTGAACGGCGACATCATGGGCCAGCTCGAGGAGCTGGGTGTCCGCGCGCTGGGCCGCGCCGCCGCGTCGTTCGTGGGCGTGCCGATCCTGTCGGACGGCGAGGCGATCGGCGTGATCGCGCTGCAGGACTTCGACACGCCCGGGCGCTTCGGCCGTCACGAGCTGGGCGTGCTCAACATCGTCGGCACGCAGGCGAGCGCGGCGATCCGCAACGCGCGCCTGTTCGAGGCCACGCGGCGCGCGTACGACGAGCTGTCGGCGGCGCAGGCGCGGCTGCTCGAGAACGAGCGGCTGAAGGGCGTGACCGAGACCGTCGGCGCGCTCAACCACGAGGTGAACAATCCGCTCGCCACGATCGTCGGCACCGCGCAGCTGCTGCTGCGCAACGACCGGCTCGATCCCGACACGCGCACCAAGGTCGAGCGCGTGCTCGAGGGTGCGAAGCGCATCCAGAGCGTGACCGGCAAGATGGCCACGCTCATCCAGGCCAACTCGCGCCCCTACCCCGGGCAGACGCGGATCCTGGACCTGCGCCGCTCGCTCGCGGAGGACGACGGACGCCGCGACAAGCCGCCCTCGGGTCAGCATCGCGCGGTCGAGTCGACGCCGTCGGGCGTCTACCGCGTGGCGCGCGAAGCGCTGGCCGCGCGCGTGGCGGGCGCGGATGCCGGCGCCGGCCTCGGCCGCACGGGGCCGCCCGAGCGCACGCCGAAGCCCGACTCCGACGCCGCCTGACGCACGCCGGGCCAGCCGAGAAGCCGGCCCGGCGCGTGCGCGGAGCGGGCGTCGTCAGCGCCCGAACGCGAGCCCGGCGCGCGGAAAGCGGTCGTGCCCGTCGCGGCCGCCGTCGCGGGCGAGGTGCAGGTCGACGAGCGTTTCGCTCACGTGGTCATGGACCGTGCCGTAGGCGTTGCCCGATTCGTCCGTGGCCACGCTCGTGACCTGCGCGTCGAGCCCCAGGTAGCCCGCGCGCCCGTACCAGACACGCACGACGTCGTCGGGGCCAAGTCCGTCGTTGGTGAGGCGGATGCTCCACGCCGGGAACCAGCCGGCGCGGGTGCGCAGTACGACGGCCTGCTCGACCTCGGCGCGGAAGTTCAGCTCGGGCCGGATCGGCCACGACGCCCCCGGACGGAGCGGATAGACGAGGCGCTGGATCTCGCCGGGCGCGAGCGCCGCCGGGCTCGCCGCGAGTCCCGCGAGCGCGCGCATGACGCTGGCCCGCCTGGCGCGCACGCGCTCGAACGCCGCCGCCCACGCGGCCTCGTGGCCGGTCACGCCGAGCCGCGACGCGACGTCGGCCCACGTGGCGCCGGCGGGCAGGCACGACGCCCGGGGCGCGCCGATGCGCTTCGGGTCGTAGTGGAGTGTGTCGCACGGAGGCGGCCCGGCTCCGTCCAACTCGTAGAGCCCGTCCGAATCCTCGCGGTAGTGGATCCAGAAGAACGTGGTGGCTGGCTCGCCCTGCGTCCCGCGCACGACGTGGTACGTGAGGCCGTTCCGGTCCTGGCTGCACACCAC
>CAZIXL010000218.1:0-5640 GCA_964542885.1 uncultured bacterium | reverse complement strand
CTCGACGAGCGCCCGGAACGCGGGCGTCTCGCCCTGCAGGGGCACGGTGTCGGTGTCGATCGTGATGACCTCGGTCTCCTCGGTCGCCCGGCGCATCCAGTCGTCGTAGGCGTCGTTCAGGCGCCGGATGTAGTCGATCCCGATGCCCTTCTCGCTCTCGCGCCCGCGCTTGGCGATCCGGCCCATGAGCGTCTCGGGATCGGCGCGCAGGTACAGGATCACGTCCGGCTTGCGCAGGAAGTCGATCATGACCTTGAACAACGCCGTGTAGTTCTCGTAGTCCACGTCGGTCATCGAGCCCTGGTCGTGCAGCGTGCGCGCGAAGATCTCGGCGTCCTCGTAGATCGTGCGGTCCTGGATGAACGGCAGCGAGCTGCGCCCGATCTCGACCTGGGCCTTGAATCGCTCGCTCAGGAAGTAGATCTGCAGGTGGAAGCTCCACCGCGGCATGTCGCGGTAGAACGGGTCCAGGTAGGGGTTCTGGATAACCGGCTCGTAATAGGCGAGCCAGCCCAGCTCGGCGCTCAACCGATTGGTCAGCTCGGTCTTGCCCACGCCGATGTTGCCGGCTATGGCGAGGAAGAAGCCCTGGCTCAAGTGGTCGTTTTCCATCGGCCGGTTTTTCAGTTGCGTGAACTCGGGGCCCTGAAGTGACACTTCCAGAACCTTTGGTCGGGTGTCCGCGTGCGATAGTGCGCGCGTCGGGGAGAGCAGGGAAGCCGGGAAAAAAAAGCAGGAACCCTTTCCCTTCGCCCCGCGTCTAGAGCAGTGAAAGAAGTGGGGGGCCAGTTCGATGAACCTCGCGTGCGGCCCGCGACTCTGAGAACGAAGCCCCCCTTAGAACTCGCGAAACCCCGTTCGGGATCCTCCGGACGGGGTTTCGCCTTTCCGACCCGCGACGCGGCGCACCGCACGCTATCGGCGCGCCCCGCGAGCGTCAAGATTCGCCGTCGTCCTCGGGCCCGGGCGGATCCGGGTGGCGGAATCGCGACACGTCCAGGCCGTGCTTGCGCAGCAGGTCGTGCAGCGTCGGGCGGCTCACGCCCAGGTCCTTCGCGGCGCGCGAGACGTTGCCCGCGTTGCGCGAGAGCGCCTCGAGCAGCAGCTCGCGCTCGGCCCGGTCGCGCGCGTCCTGCAGCGTGGGCAGCTCGGGCGGCGCGCCACCGCTGCCGAGGTCGAGGTCCTCGGGCCGCAGGTACGCGTCCTGCGCGAGGATGACCGCGCGCTGGATGCGATTCTCGAGCTCGCGCACGTTGCCCGGCCACGGGTGCGACGCCATCGCCCGCAGCGCCGCCTGCGTGAAGCCGCGCAGCCGCCGCTTGTGGTGGCGCCCGTAGAACTCGAGGAAGTACTCCGACAGCAGCCGCAGGTCGTCACCGCGGTCGCGCAGCGGCGGCACGACGATGCTCACGACGCTCAGGCGGTAGTAGAGGTCCTCGCGGAAGCGGCCGTCGGCCCGCATCGCCTGCAGGTCGCGGTTCGTGGCCGCCACGACCCGCGCGTCCACGCGCGTGGGCTCGCGCCCGCCCACGCGCTCGACGACGTGGTCCTGCAGGAAGCGCAGGAGCTTCACCTGCAGGTGGGTCGGCAGCTCGCCGATCTCGTCCAGGAACAGCGTGCCACCCTCGGCCAGTTCGAACTTGCCCTCGCGCGTCCGGTAGGCGTCCGTGAAAGCGCCGCGTTCGTGCCCGAACAGCTCGCTCTCGAGCAGCTGCTCGGGGATCGCCCCGCAGTTGATGGGCACGAACGGCCCCTCCCGCCGGCCACTCGCCTGGTGGATCGCGTGGGCCACGAGCTCCTTGCCGGTGCCGTTCTCGCCCACGACGAGCACGTTCGCGTCGGTCGGGGCGACGCGCTGGATGAGCCCGAAGACCCGCCGCATCGCCTCGGATTCGCCCACGAGCCGGTGGTAGCGCTTGCGCGACGGCGGCGCGTCCGGCGACTGCGCCTGCTCGATGTCGCGGATGTGGAGCGCGCGGCGCAGGATCACCCGCAGCTCCTCGAGTTGGATCGGCTTGGCGTACCAGTCCACCGCGCCGCGGCGGATCGCGGCCAGCGCGTTCTCGCGGCTGTCGTTGCCGGTCACCATCACGACCTTGGTGAGCGGGTGGCGCTCGACGATCTCGTCCAGCAGGTCGAGCCCCTCCGGCCCGGCGTCGGCCGGCCCAAGCGTGACGTCGAGCGTCACCACGGCGGGGCGCTCCTCCTGGAGCACGCGGCGGGCCTCGGCCGCATTCCCGGCCGTGTGCACGTCGTACTCCTCGGCCAGGCCCCAGCGCAGCTGGTTCCGGATCGACTCCTCGTCGTCGACGATCAGGATCTTCTCGAGCGACATGGGGTCCTTCATCCCCGCGCGGGGACGGTGGCCGCCGGCTCCACCGCCGTCGGCGTCGCGACGGCCGGCAGCAGGACGGCGAACGTGGTGCCGGCGCCGGGCCGGCTGCGGACGTCGATGCGCCCGCCGTGGGCCTCGACGATGGTGCGGCACTGGGCCAGGCCGATGCCGAGCCCGTTCTTCTTCGTGGAGGAGAACGGGCGGAACAGCCGCGTGCGCACGAACTCCTCGGTCATGCCGCGCCCGTCGTCGGTGACCTTCAGCTCGAGCCGCGGCGCGCCGTCGCCGTCGGCGTGCAGCCCCGCTTCGAGCGTCACGTGGCCGCGGCCCTCGAGCGCCTCGCGCGCGTTGACCATCAGGTTCACCAGCACGCGCGTCACCAGGCGGCGGTCCACCACCACCTCGCCGCACTCGTGCACCACGAGCGAGAGCTGCACCCCGCCCGCGGCGCCGTCGGTGAAGCCGGACTCGGCGACGGCGGCGTCCACGATCTCGCGCGCGGTGCACGGCTCGGGCTTGACTTCCAGCGTGCGCGCGACACCGGACACCTGGTTCATGAGCTCGCGCAGCGAGGTCACCGTGCGCTCGACCACCGCCATCGCGTCGCGCTGGAAATCGGGATTGCCCAGGTGCCGCCGGGCGTTCTCGACGACAAGTGAGAGCCCCGACACCTGGTTCTTGATGTCGTGCAGCACGAAGCTCGAGAGCCGGTTCAGCGACTCGAGCTGGCGCGCCTCGACCAGCTGCTCCGTCTGGCGCGAGAACCACAGCACGGAGGCCACGTGGCGCGAGAGCGCCGCGAGGAACTCGACGTCCTCGTAGGACCAGTCCTCGTCCACGCGCTTGCGCGACACCCACAGCAGGCCCACGACGTCGTCGCCGACGGGCAGCGGCGCGCACACGGCGGCGTTCACCGCCTCGAGCGTGTCGTGGTTCTCGACGAGCAGCGGCAGCAGGTCCAGGTCCTTCTCGACGTCGTGGAAGACCACGGGCAGCTGCCGCTTCGCCAGGTGCCGCACGAGCGGGTCGGCATCGGGGATCACCCGCGAGACCCCCTCGGGCCCGTGCAGCAGTTCCAGCGCCCGATCCGCGCCGCGCAGGTGGATCGCCACCCGGTCCGCTTCGAAGACGCCGCACACCAGCGCTTCGACCTGCCGCGCGATCTCCTCGGGCCGCGCGGTGGGTACGAGCGACGAAAGCACGCGGTCCCACTCGCGGCGGTAGTCGTAGCGGTTCGCGTAGAAGTTGCGGTCGACGAAGCGCCGGATCGTGCGGCTGGTCGCCGGGCTCAGCATGAGCAGCAGCCCGCCACCGCCCACGAACGCCACGAACGCCAGCGTGACGCCGAAGCGCCACTGGTTCGACAACACGGGCACGAGCCGGCTCAGCACCAGCACGCCCAGCATGAACGCGCCCGCCAGCGTGAGCGAGACCGACGAGTAGTAGATGACCGGCCGCGCGACCGGCACGTTCATGTCCGACAGCGTGCGGCGCGCGAGCGCCATGGCCGCGACCGTGCCGGAGGCGAACAGCACCGGCGCCGCGCTCACCATCCAGCTCACCTGCAGGCCGCCGTAGAGCAGCCCGGCCGAGACCACCAGCAGCTCGGTGAGGATCGCGACGAGGATCGCCAGGAACAGCGGGCGCAGCCGCTTCTGGCCGCTCGCCGGGGCGACGCGCAGCATGCTCTCGAGGTTCATGAGCACGGCGACCATCGCGACCACCAGGTACATGAGGAAGACCTTGCCGAGCGGCCCGAACACGACCACGCCCTCGGGCCCGTGCGAGGTCACCGCCTGCACCGCGAACGGCGTGCCCGCGGTCGCGGTGAGCACGACGCAGCCGACGAGCGAGAGCACGAGGTACGCACCCGCGTTGCGCAGCTGCAGGCGCGGCTCGGGCCGGCCCAGCACCACGCTCAGCGTGAGCCACAGCCACGACACGAGCGCCGCGATGCGCGCCAGGTACGTGGCCCACGTGCGCGCGCTCGCCGGGTCGCCGGCGTTCACCATGCCGAGCGTGCCCGCCTGGAACGCGGCCAGCGACAGGAAGGCCGACGCGAACAGCAGCGTCGTGAGCCACTGGCCGCGGCGCAGCAGCCCGAACAGGCCGATCGCGGCGAGCAGCATCGCGCTCGCGGCGACGGCGGCCGCCTGGATCGGCGAGGCATCCCAGTTCCACGTCATGGGCGTTGCGCACCCTCCCGGACCCGGCCCGCCCCCGCGAGCTCCGCGAGCCGGCGCGACGCTTCGCGCCGGACCACGGCGTACTCGGCGTCCTTCGCGAGGGCGTCGTAGATCTCGACGGCGGCCGGGCGTCCTCCGGGTCGGTGCTCCGCCAGCGCGGCGCCGCGCAGGGCACCGGACTCGGTGGACGAATCTTCGGGGAAACGGCGCCACAGGTCCACCAGGCAGGACTCCGCCCGGGCGGCGTACCCGAGCCCGAGGAGCAGCTCGGCCCGGGCCAGCCCCGCCCGCCGCTGCACGTCGGGGTCCCGGTTGGTCCGGGCCAGGTGGTCGATCCGCTCGAGCGCGTTGCCGCCCTCGAGGCGGGCCAGCTCGTACTCGCCCTCGTCCAGGTGGTGCCGGAGCACGGCGAGCGGGGCCGCGAACGCGTAGGGGTCGGTGGGTGCTGCGGCCGCCAGCGCGGCGAAGTCGGCGCGGGCGCGCTGCCACTGCCCGAGCGAGGCGAGCAGCTCGGCCCTGCGGAAGCGCGCCTCGGGCTCGAGCACGCCCGGGTCGGTCCAGCGCTCGAACAGCGCGTCGTACGCCGCGAACGCGGAGTCCGGGACGCCCTTCGCCTCCCACGCACGGGCCGCGAGCAGCAGCGCCGGGCCCGCGACGGAGCGCGCGCCCGTGGCCGACGCCACCCAGCGCGCGTAGGCGATCGCCGAGTCGGGCATTCCCGCGTCGAAGGCGAATCGCGCGATCGCGAGCGCGCGCTCCGTCACCTCCCACGCGCGCACGCCGGCGAGCGTCGTGCGGAGCGCCGCCAGGGCGCCCGCATCGTCGCCGAGCATGGCGCGCACGCGGGCCAGCGCGATCGCGACCGGGGGTGCCTGCGTGGCCGGCGTGCGCGCCAGCACCGCCGCGAAGCGGGACTCCGCCACGACCAGCACCGATTCCGCCTCCGCGGGCCGGCCCTCCGCGCGCAACTCGGCCGCCACTGCGGGGGGTGCGGCGAGCACGTCGGGCGAGGGCCCCGGGCCGTCGGGATCGCCCAGCGGGTCGAGCCCGGCCAGCGCGAGCCGTTCCTCGAGCGCCGCGGCGGCGCTGCCCAGCCGCTCGAGCACGCGCGCGGCGCCC
>CAZIXL010000217.1:0-5657 GCA_964542885.1 uncultured bacterium | reverse complement strand
AGCGACCGGAGCGCCTAGCGAGGCGGAGGCAGGATGCCGCAGCCGAGCGTCCGCCGGTTCGCATGCCGGCCGAGCGCCGGCGAGCGTCGCGAGCCCAGCCGTCGCGAGCCCAGCCGTCGCGACCCCAGCCGTCGCGACCCCAGCCGTCGCGAGCCCAACCGTCGCGAGCCCGTCCGAAGCGAGAGCCCTACTCCCCGAGCCCCTCGAGCCAGTACGGGTCCAGGTACTGCGGCCCGCGCAGCGTGCGCAGCGTCGCGTCGCGCTCGAGCTGGTCGGTGACCCAGCCGCGCACCAGCCGCTCGAGGAAGCCGCCGCGCGGGCGATGGATCTCGAACAGCCGGATGCGCTCGCCCGGCGGCACGCCCGCACGTTCGCGCGCGTCGGCGATCGCCGCCTCGAGCCCGCCGATGCGGTCCACCAGGCCGTGCTTTCGCGCGTCCTCGCCCAGCCACACGCGCCCCTGCGCCACGTCGTACACGTCCTTCGGGGCCAGCCCGCGCCCGTCCGCCACCTTCGAGACGAACACGTCGTAGCTCCGCCGCACCGCGGAGTCCGCCGACGCCTGGAACTGCGGCGTCCAGTCCTCGGCGAACGACGACCCGCCCATCCAGTCGCCGCGCTGGAACACGTCCTGCCGCACGTCGTGCTTCGCGTAGAGCCCCTGGAGCGACGGCTTCACGAACAGCACGCCGATCGAGCCCGTGTACGTCGCGCGGTCGGCGTAGATGCGGTCCGCGTGCGTCGAGATGTAGTAGCCGCCGCTCGCCGCGACCGAGCCCATCGAGACCAGGAACGGCTTGCCCGTCTCGCGCTTGAGCCGCTGCACCGTGTGGTCGATCAGGTTCGACGCCAGCGCCGAGCCGCCCGGGCTCTCGACGCGCATCACCACCGCCTTGACGCCCGGTGCCTTGAACGCGCGCTCGAGCTGGGCCGAGACCGTCTCGTTGCCCATGGTCGCGCCCGTCAGCAGGCCGCTGCCGCTGCGTCCCGTCTCGATGCCGCCGCCGGCGTACACGACCGCCACCGGCGAGCGGCGCGTCCATTCGCGGCGCGCGAGCGGGGCCTGCTGCAGGTTCACCGTGCGCGGCTTCGCGCCCAGGCCGGCGAGGCGCCCGAGCGCCGCGAGCGCGTCCTCGCGGTAGCCGACCGAATCCGCGAGGCCCGCCGCGACGAGGTCGGCCGACGTCCACGCGCGCCCGTCCAGCACGTGGGCGAAGCGCGCGGCCGGCACGCCGCGCCCCTCGGCGAGCGCGTCCACGAGCTGCGCCTGCACCTGGTCGAGCACCGTGTCGATCACCTCGGCGTCCGCCGCGCTCGTCGAGTCCACGCTGAAGTTGCGGTAGGCCGACTTGTACTTGCCGATGCTCGCACGGTCGATCCGCACGCCCAGCTGCTCGAGGAACTCGCGGTAGTAGCGCCGCTCGGAGCGCAGGCCCAGGGCGCGGAAGTCGGCCTCCTCGGTCGCGATCACGCGGTCGCAAGCGCTCGCCAGGTACAGGTCGCCGCGCCCGCCGCCGTACTCCATGAACGCCACGACCGGCTTGCCCGCGGCCCGCAGCGCCCCGATGCGCGGACGCAGCTCCTCGAGCTGCGCGCGGCCCGCGACACCGCGCAGGTCCAGCAGCACGCCGCGCACGAGCGGGTCCGCGAGCGCGCGCTCGAGCTGCGCGTGCAACGGCGCGCTCGCGACGGTGGAGGGGCCGCCGAACAGCACGCCACCGCCCGTCGACTCGTCGGCGAGGACGCCGCTCGCGCGCACGACGGCCACGCGCCGGTCGGCGCGCGTCGCGAAGACCGACGGCTCCTCGTCGCCGTGCGCCGACAGCGCCCAGTGGTCGTAGCGGCGGCGGCCGTCCACCTGCGCGGTGCCGCCGTGCATCGACGTGCGCACGCCGCGCAGCGTCACGCCGACGCGCACCTCGCGATGGTCGGCGAGCGTGGCCTCCAGCGCGATGCCCGGAACCGGCTCCAGCTCGGCCGTCACGCGCGAGCGCGCCTGCGACCAGTCGCCGTCTTCGACCATCGTCACGTCGGCTCCGAGCGTGAGCCGCGTGCCCAGGCCGCTCGCGCGTGCGCGCATCAGGGCGAGCGGGCGCAAGCCCAGGCCGATCGTGTACGCGCGCGCGAGCAGGTTGCCGCGGTAGCGCGGGCGCATCGGGTGCTCGAGCACCGCGCCGGCCGACAGCCACGGCACCGGGCGCGCGAGTATGCCCAGCCGGTGGTCGGGCGAGGTCCCGCGGCCGATCGCCTTGCCCGTCACGACCCAGTAGGGAGACCAGCCCACGCGGAAGCGATCGTCGCCCGCGGCGAAGGCGAGCCCGTACGTCTGCGTGGTGTCGCGCTGGCGCAGGGCCAGCAGGCCGAACCCGCCCGCGCTGGCGAGCGTCGTGTTCCACTCCTGCTTCGCGCCGGCCTTCGCGAAGCCGACGAACAGCTCCGAGCCGTAGCGCGCGCCGAGCGCCGCGGGATTGAAGAGCATGGCGCGCGCGTCGTCGGTCGTCGCCACGCCCTCGTCGCCGTAGAGCGCGAGCGGCAGGTCGGGGGTGAGCGCCGTGGCGGCGGCGGCGCCCGCGAGCGAACCCGCGAGGGCGAGGGCGAGCAGCAGGGCCGGAACGCGCGGGGACATCGCGGCCCTACTGCGAGAGCGTGACGCCCGTCCGGGGACAGTGCGGCGCGAGCGGGCACTCCGAACAGCGCGGCTTGCGCGCATTGCACACGGCGCGGCCGTGCAGGATCAGCCAGTGCGAGAACAACGTCCACAGCTCGCGGGGCACCAGCGGCTGGAGCGCGAACTCGATCTTCACCGGGTCGGTCTCGTTCGTGAGCCCGAGCCGGTTCGCGAGCCGCGTGACGTGCGTGTCGACCACGATCCCCGACTCGATCCCGTACGCGTTCCCCAGGACCACGTTCGCGGTCTTGCGGCCCACCCCGCGAAGTGCGACCAGCTCCTCGAGCGTGCGCGGCACCTCGCCACCGTGCTTCGCGACGAGGTCGGCGGCCGCTTCGCGGATCGACTTCGCCTTCTGGCGGAAGAAGCCCGTCGAGTGGATCGCGGCCTCGAGGTCCTTCGGGTTCGCCTTCGCGAGCGCGGCCGCGTCGGGGTATTTCGCGAACAGCGTCGGCGTGACCATGTTCACGCGCTCGTCGGTGCACTGCGCCGACAGGATCGTGGCGACCAGCAGCTGCAGCGGCGAGGCGTGGTTCAGCGCGCACTTCGCGTCCGGGTACGCCTCGCGCAGCAGGTCGAGCAGCGTCGCCACGCGAACCGGGTCGGGCGCGAGGAACCGGCCCTTCTTCGGCTTCGTCGCCACCGGCCGGCGCGCCTTCGCGGTCTTCTTGAGCGGCGCCGCCTTCTTCTTCGCGGTGCCGGTCGCGGGCCGCGCGCCCTTCAGCACGTGCGCCGGCTGCGACGCGCGCGTACGCGACTGCCCGGGTGTCGCGCGCGCGCGCGGCGTCGCGGGCATGTTCGACGGGCTGCCGGTCTTTCGGCGCGATCGGGGGGACTTGCGGGGCATGGCGTGCCGCAGCGTAGGCGGCGCGGGCGCCCGCGGCAACAGCATCCGTTCCTTCGCTCGTGAACGCGCGGGGTGCGTGGCATCCTGTGCGCGGCCGCGCGCGCCCCGCGCCCGGCCGGACCGGGAGGAGCCCCCCGATGCGCGTCGGACCCGCCGTGCGAACCGCCGTCCTCGCCGCCGCCTTCGCCGCGGCCGCGGGTGCCTTCCCCGCCACCGCGCGCACGGGCGCCCCCGGCGCCGCGCCGGATTCCCTGCTGCCGCTCGAGCGGCTGCTGGCCCCGGCGACCAACGCCGCACCGCAGGTGAGCCCCGACGGCCGCTGGGTCTCGTGGATGCACGCGGTGGACGGGGCCATGAACCTGTTCGTCGCGCCCGCCGACACGCCGTCGGCCGCGCGCGCGCTCACGCACCGCTCGGGGCGCGGGCTGCAGGTCTACGACGTGAGCGGGAACGTGCTCTACCGCTGGACGCCCGACTCGCGGCGCATCGTCTTCCCCGTCGACCGGGACGGTGACGAGAAGTGGAACCTGCACGCGATCGAACCGGCCACCGGCGAGGAGCGGAACCTCACCGACCTGCCCGGGATCGCGGTCGAGCTGCAGCGCTTCGACGACGACGACCCCGGGGTGGCGGCGATCACGGTGCGCGAGCGCCCGTTCTCGCCCGACCTGTACCGGCTGGACCTGCGCACCGGCGAGCGCACGCGGGTCCTCGAGAACACGTCCATGGCGGGCGTGCTGGCGGGTCGCCACGCCACCGCGAGGCTCGGCATCTCGTTCGAGCCCGACGGCTCGCTCGACCTGCACCGGCCGCTCGCGGGCGGCGGCTGGGCGAAGCTGCTGGACCTCTCCCCCGACGACACGCCGGCGCTGCTCACGTCGTCGTACCAGAAGGCGTTCTCGATCGACCACGCCGACCGCCGGCTGTTCCTCTACGACAGCGAGGGCCGCGATGCCGCCTCGCTGGTGGCGCTCGACCTGGACACGGGCGCGCGCACGGTGATCGCCGAGCCGGCGCACGGCGAGTTCGCGGGCGTGCTCTACCACCCCGTGACCGGCGAGCCGCTGGCCTGCGCGACGCAGTGGACGCGCACGGAATGGACGGCGATCGATCCTTCGGTGCGCGACGATCTCGCGAAGCTCGCGCATGCCGCCGAGGGTGACCTGAAGGTGCTCAGCGTGTCGGCCGACCTCGGGCGCTGGGTCGTCCAGTACACGCGCTCCGACGCGCCGACGGCGTTCGTCCTGTACGACCGTGCGAGCGGCGCGACCCGGCGGCTCTTCACCGGCACACCCGCGCTCGAAGGACTGCGGCTCTCGAAGCTCCAGCCGTTCGAGTTCCGCACCAGCGACGGCCTGTCGCTCGTCTCCTACTACCTGCTGCCGCCCTGGTCCGACCGCGACGGCGACGGCCGGCCGGACCGCCCGCTGCCCGCGGTCGTGCTCGTGCACGGCGGACCGTCCGACGAGCGTGCGCAGTGGGCGTTCGGGCCGTTCCTGCACTGGCTGGCGAACCGCGGCTACGCCGTGCTCTACCTGAACTACCGCGGCTCGCCGGGATTCGGGAAGCGTTTCCTGAACGCCCAGGACCTGGAGTGGGGCGGCCGCATGAACACCGATCTCGTCGAGCAGGTGGACTGGGCGGCGAAGCGCGGGATCGTGCGGCGCGACCGGGTGGCGATCCTGGGTGGCAGCTACGGCGGCTACGAGACGCTCGTGGGCATGACGCTCACGCCGGGCGCCTTCGCGTGCGGCGTCTCGCTGGTCGGACCTTCGAGTCTCGAGAAGTTCATGCCGCACTGGTCGACCGAGCGCATGGCCCCGATCGTGGGCGACCCGCGCACCGAGGAGGGCCGCCGCCACCTGCACGACCGCTCGCCGGCGAACTTCGCCGACCGGGCGCGCGGCCCGTTGCTGATCGGCCAGGGCGCGAACGACGCGCGCGTGCCGAAGGAGCAGTCGGACGTCATGGTGGCGGCGCTGCGGCGCGCCGGCGTTCCCGTGGTGTACGCCGTCTACCCCGACGAGGGCCACGGGCTGCTGCGCGCGGCGAACAGCCGCTCGTTCTGGGCGATCACCGAGCAGTTCCTGGCGCGCGCGATCGGCGGCCGCGCGGCGCCGCTCGGCGACGCGCTCGAGGGCG
>CAZIXL010000216.1:0-5665 GCA_964542885.1 uncultured bacterium | reverse complement strand
GCGCGCGCGGTGTCAACCGGCGCGGCCGGCGCGCCGGCGGCCGCGCGCGGCGGCTCGCGCACCTGCGCCTGCACGCGCTGCATGGCCTGCTGCAGCTGCTGCGCCATGCCCTCGGGCGGGTTCGCCTTCTGCGCGCGCTGGTAGTACTCGAGCGCCTCGCGGAGCTTGTTCTGGCGCTCGTAGACGATGCCCAGGTTGAAGAGCGTGATGGCGTGGTTCGCGTCCAGCTTGAGCGCGCGATGGAAGAGCGCCAGCGCCGAGTCGGTCGCGGAGAGGTTGTAGTAGCAGACGCCCATGTCGACGATCGTCTCGATGCGGCCCGGGTCGAGGCGCAGGGCCGAGCGGTAGTTGACGATCGCATCGGACCAGTTCGCGGTGTCGTAGAGCACGTTCGCGAGCGCGATCCGGGCGTTCACGTTGAGCGAGTCCTTGGCCAGCTCGGCGCGCGCCATGTCGACGATGTGCTGCTGCTGGTCCATCGCCCCTTCGACCGGCGCCTGGGAGGGGTTGTTCTTCTGGAAGCCCTGGAACGCCGTGAACAGGATGATCGCGACCGCGAGCCCGCCGAGCAGCAGCCAGAGCTGCATCTGGAGACGCTGGTCCGGTCCGCGCGGCGGCCGCGGGCGGATCGGGCGCACGCGGCGGATGGACGGGTCGAAACCGCGCACCGTGGGCTCGGCCTGCGCCGGCTCGGGGCCGGCCGCCGCGGCGGGCTTCGGCGCCGGCGCGGGCGGTGGCGCCGACGCCGCGCCGGACTCCGGGTGCAGCGGGAATCCGCACTGCGCGCACTCGGCGGCACCCGCCTCGTTCACGTGGCCACAGCTGGGGCAGCGAAGGTCGTCGGACATGAAGGTCATCCAGGATGGAAAGGGATCGGCCGGCCGGGCGACTATAGTGGGGCGCGTTCGGGCGCCTCAAGCCACCCGGCCCGGGGCCTTTCCGGGGTGACGGACCCCGGCCGGCCTGCTACGGTCTGCGCCCCCGTTCACCGGTGCGTCCCGCGGCCCGCCCGCACCCCCGCACGCCCGTTCGGAGTTCGCCCTCGCATGTCCCGAATCGCCCGGTTCTCGCCCGCCCTGCTGGTCCTTTCCCTCCTGCTCTCCTCCGGCCCCGCACGCGCCGAGGAAGCCCGCGTCACGATCCTCCACACGACCGACGTCCACGGCTCGCTGCTGCCGTGGGACGACCTGCGCCAGCACCCCGTGGACCGCGGGCTCGCGAAGGTCGCCACGCTGGTCAAGTCCGTCCGCGCCGAGGGCCTGCCGGTGCTCCTGCTCGACGCCGGCGACGCCACCTCGGGCAGCCCGCTCGTGAGCGTGTGGCACCGCGACCCGGCCGGCGAGCCCGAACCGGTCACGCGCGCCATGAACGCGATGGGCTACGACGCGATGGCCGTGGGCAACCACGAGTTCGACTACGGGCCCGAGGTGCTCGAGCGCACGCGCGCCGCCGCGAGCTTCCCGTGGCTGGCCGCCAACGTCGTCCGGGACGACGGTGCGGAAGCGTTCGCGCCGCACCTGGTGCGGCTCACCGCGAACGGCGTGCGGGTCGGCGTCTTCGCGCTCGCCACGCCGGCCGTGCCGCAGCTGGTGGACTCCACGCAGTGCGCCGGCTACCGGTTCCTCGAGCCGGTCGAGATCGCGAAGCACGAGGTGAAGCGGCTGCGCGAGAACGAGCGCTGCGACGTCGTGATCGCGCTCGTGCACGCCGGCCTCGAGAAGGACCCGCGCACGGGCGAGCTGCGCCAGGGCGACGCCCCGAACGAGAACTTCGGCTGGCGGCTCGCGCACGAGGTGCCGGGCATCGACGTGGTGATCCTGGGCCACACGCACCAGGACGTGCCGTACGCGCGCGTGGACGGCGCGGTGCTGACGCAGGCCGGGCACCACGCCGGCTCGCTCGGGCGCATCGACCTCACGCTCGAGCGCGACACCGACGCCAGCCCCTGGAAGCTGACCGGACGCCGGACGAGCCTCGTCGCCGTCACGGACTCGGTCGCCACCGATTTCGCGCTCGCCGACACGCTCGCGGGCTACGCCGCGCGCACCAGGGCCGCGCTCGACGAGGTCGTGGGCACCGCCGCGGGCACGTTCCAGGCGCACGGCGGGCGCTACGCCGACAACGGCCTGCTGCGGCTCCTGCAGGCCGCCCAGCTCGAGGCGACCGGCGCCGACGTCTCGCTCGGCAACCTGTTCGACGCGTCGCAGCGCTTCGGCCCCGGCCCCGTCACGCGCCGCGACCTGATGCGGCTCTCGCCCTACGAGAACACGCTGGTCGCGGTCGAGATGTCGGGCGCCGACCTCAAGGCGGCGCTCGAGCAGTCGGCGGGCATCTTCCAGGACTACACGTACGAGAACGGCCGCGCGCTCACGCGCCCCGGCGCGCCGCTCGGCAACTTCGACATGCCGATGGGCGTGACGTGCGACGTGGACCTGACGCGCCCGGCGGGCGAGCGCATCGTGAACCTGGCGTGGAAGGGCGCCCCGCTCGAGCCGGGGCAGAAGCTGCGCGTCGCGGTCAACGGCTACCGCGCCGCCGGGGGCGGCGATTACGCCATGATCCGCCGCGCGCCCGTCGTGAGCCGGCCCGCGGGGCTCGCACCGGACGCGCTCGTCGAGTACGTGCGCCGGCACGGCACGATCGACCCGAAGGGCGACGCGTCGTGGACGCTCGTTCCCGACTACGCGCCCAGCCCCGAGCGCCCGCTCATCGACCGGCTCGTCCGCCTCGGCGTGGCCCCCGCTGCCGAGCTGCGGCACCTGGTCCCCGACGAGCCCGCGCGCCGCGTGGACCTGGCCTACTGGCTCGGCCGCGCGCTCAACCTGCGTTCGAAGCGCCCCTCGGGCGCGTTCGGCGACGTGCCCGACGAGGTGCAGGTGTGGGTCGACGGCGTGCTCAAGCGCGGCGTGCTCGGCCCCGAGGGGCGCGGCGACGCGTTCCATCCGTTCCAGGCCGCCTCGGTGCTCACGGCGTTCGCGTGGTGCGAGCGCGCCGCCCGCGCGCAGCACTACGCGCTCGCGACCGAGACCGGCGCCGACGAGGCGTTCTGGCGCGGGCTCGCGACGGGCCTCGACCTCGAGCGCACGCCGCGCGGCGACGTGGTGCTGGACCGGCCGCTCTCGCGCGCCCAGTGGCTGGGCATGCTGTCGAACCTGCGCTTCCCGCAGGTCCGCGTGATCGAGACCACCGACTTCCACGGCGCGGTGCTGCCGGGCCCGCCCGACCGCCGCACGGGCCGCGTGACGGGCGGCAGCGTCTACCTGGCCTCGCAGATCGAGGCGCTGCGCGCCGCGAACCCCGAGGGCACGGTGCTCGTGGACGGCGGCGACGTGTACCAGGGCTCGATGCTCTCGAACCTGCAGTACGGCCGGCCGGTCGTCGAGCAGATGAACCTGCTGGGCTACGCCGCGCAGGCGATCGGCAACCACGACTACGACTGGTCGGCCGACACGCTGAAGGCCCGGGCGATGCAGGCGCACTTCGCGATGCTCGGCGCCAACATCACCGAGCGCCGCGGCGGCAAGCGGCCCTGGTGGGTGCGCGCCGACACGCTCGTGCAGCGCCGCGGCGTCGACGTGGGCATCCTCGGCCTGGCGTATC
This sequence comes from uncultured bacterium, assembly GCA_964542885.1. Classification (GTDB taxonomy): domain Bacteria; phylum Eisenbacteria; class RBG-16-71-46; order RBG-16-71-46; family RBG-16-71-46; genus CAIXRL01. The sequence goes on along the minus strand of CAZIXL010000216.1, from coordinate 2,065 downwards.
CCGGCACGCCGCGGGTGACGCTGCCCGCCAACGTCGAGCACCTGCGCTTCGGTGACGACTCGGCCGCCGCCGCGCCGCTGGTGCCGCGCCTGCGCAAGGCGGGCGCCGCCATCGTGGTCGCCGTGGGCCACATCCCGGGCGAGACGGACTCGACGCGCCGGGCGCGCGGCGACGTGGCGCGCCTCGCGCGCGGCGTGCCGGGAGTGGACGCGTGGCTCGGCGGTCACAGCCACAACGTGATCGACGACCGCATCGACGGTGCCTCGGTCATGATCGCCGGCTCGCACGGCCAGTGGCTCGCGGTCGTCGACATGGTCGTGGACCCGGTGCAGCGCAAGGTGGTCGAGAAGGGCCAGCGCATGGTCCGCGTGGTCGAGGGCGACGCGCCCGTCGACTCGGCGTGGATCGGCAGGGTCGCGCACTGGAACGCCGGCGTCGGCCCGATCGCGGCCGAGGTGCTCGGGACGGCCACGCAGGCGCTGTCGCGCGGCCGGCCCGAGGCCACGATCGGCGACCTGATCACCGACGCGATGCGGTTCGTGACGCACGTCGACGTGGCCATGCAGAACCCGGGGGGCATGCGCGCCAACCTCGCGGCCGGCCCGATCACGCGCGGCGCGATCTACGACATCATGCCCTTCGACAACACCATCGTGACGCTGGTGCTGAGCGGCGCCGAGCTGAAGACCGCGCTCGAGCAGGGCCTGCGCGGCGGGCGCGTCACGCAGGTGAGCGGCGTGCGCTACACGATCGACATGAAGCAGCCGGCCGGCAGCCGCGTCGCCTCGCTCGCGCTGGCCGACGGTTCGCCCGTGGACCCGGCGAAGTCCTACAAGGTGGCGGTGAACAACTTCATGGCCACGGGCGGCGACGACTTCGACGTGCTCACCACGGCGCGCGACAAGGACGACACCGGCCTGCTGATCCGCGGTGCGATCGAGGCGTACGTGCGCGACCGCTGCAAGGCGGGCGGCGCGCTCGACGTGCAGGCCGACGGCCGCATCGCCGAGGCCGGGGGGAACTGACGCGCCGCGCGCCGGGCCCGGCCTCGTCCGGGCGCGGCGCGTGCATCCCTGCTAGCCGCCGCCCGCGCGGGCCTCGTCCACGGCGGCCGAGAGCCGCGCGCAGATCTCGTCGAGCCACTCGAGGTGCGCGGGCTTCATGAGCACCGAGCGCAGGCACGTGACGGTCCCGCGATCCTCCGCGACGCCGGCCGCCGCGAGCGCGAAGAAGCGCGCGGGCAACTCGGCGAGCGCCAGGTGCAGGTCCCGGCGGGCCGCGGCCTCGAACGTGGCGCGCGCGAGGCGCGAGGCCTCGCCGGCCGTGGCCGCGCGCACGGCCCAGGTGACGATGTCCAGCTCGGGCGCGGGGCCGGCCACGAAGCGCGGGTCCGCCGCGAGCCGCCGCTGCAGCTCGAGCGCCGCGTCCCGCCCGCGCTCGAGGCCGCGGGCGAACGTGCCGCCGGGTTCGAGCGGCAGCAGGCGCTGCGTCGCCCACAGCGCGACCGCGGCCGCGCCCGGGCGCGAGCACTCGAGGCTGATCTCGCCCAGGTGCATCTCGCCCGACGTGAAGTAGGTGTAGGGCGAGTCGTGCCGGTGGTGCCGGCCCACGGCCGGGTCGCGAAAGAGCACGGCCCCGCAGCCGTAGGGCTGCCAGCCGTGCTTGTGCGGGTCCACCACGATCGAGTCGGCCTCGCGCAGCGAGGCGAACGCGCGCCGCGCCCCGTCGCCCAGGTTGGCGGCGAGCGTGAAGTAGCCGCCGTAGGCGGCGTCGGCGTGCAGGCGGAAGCCGAACCGCTCGCGCAGCGCGACGATCCGCTCGAGCGGGTCGACCGAGCCGGTCGCGGTGGTGCCCAGCGTGGCCACCACCGTGCCCACGCCGCCGCGCGCGAGGCGCGCCTCGAGCGCGGCCGCGTCCATGCGCCCCGCGTCGTCGACGGGCACGGGCTCGAACGGCAGGCGCAGCACGCCGCACACGCGGCCGTGCGTGTAGTGCGCCTGCTCGGAGGCGAGCACGACGCCCTCGCGCTCGCGCCCGGCCACCCAGAGCGCCTCGAGGTTCGCCA
>CAZIXL010000215.1:0-5679 GCA_964542885.1 uncultured bacterium | reverse complement strand
GATCGCCAGCCCGGCGCCTTCCCGCGCCTCTACGACGCCGGGGACTTCGTGGTCTACGGCATCCGCGCCGACTCGCTCGCCGCGCTGCCGGAGGGCGGGACCCCGCCGCCCTTCGTCGCCGCGGGTGCCGACCCGGCGGCGAGGTCGATGGGCCCCGGGCTGCCGGCCCTGGCGGGCTTCCGCCTCGGGCGCACCGTCGCCCGCCGCGGCGACACGCTGTCGGCGGTCTGCACGTGGACCACGGCGACGCCGCTGCCGGCCGGTTCGTACGCCGTCGCGCTGCGCTTCGACCGCTCGCTGCCGGCGGAGTTTCACGCGCCCGCGTGGCTCGGCAAGCCGGCGCGCAAGCTGTACGAGCATCGCGCCGGCGAGCGCTTCCGGTTCCGCGCCGACCACCTGCCGGTCGCGGGCGCCTACGGGCTCGACCGCTGGCGGCCCGGCGAGCGCGTCGTCGATTCCACGCGCTTCGTGGTTCCCGGCGACGTCGCGCCGGGCGACTACCAGGTGCAGGTGCGCATGCTGCGCGAGCCGCACTACCCGAACTACCACCTGCGCGACCTGCTCGAGGACCACGATTACTACACCGGTGTTCCCGTGGGCACGCTGCGCGTCGTGGCGGGGGCCGGCCGGTGAACGTCGCGATCCTCGTCGGCAAGTTCCCGCCCGGCGTCGTGGGCGGCGCCGAGATCCAGGCGCAGGCCTGGGCGCAGCGCCTGGCCGCGCGCCACCGCGTGACCGTGGTCACGCGCCGCGATCCCGCGTGGCAGCCGGCGCGCGAGGCGCGCGACGGTTTCACCGTCGTGCGCCTGCCGGTCTCGCGCGTGCCGCTCTGGCGCACGCTGGCCGACGTCGGCGGGATCGAGCGCGTCCTGCGCGGCCTCGAGCCGAAACCCGACGTGCTGCTCTGCTTCATGACGTTCGTCTCGGGCCTCGCCGGCGTGCGCGCGGGGCGTGCGCTCGGCATCCCGTCGATCGTCTGGATCCGCGGCGAGGCCGAGTACCGGCTCGCCGCGTCGCCCCGCGACCGCGTGCTGAGCCCGTGGGTGTGGGCGCGCGCGTCGGCCGTGCTGGTGCAGAGCGAGCGCAACCGCGCCGGGCTGCTGGCCGAGCTGGGGCGGCTCTCGCCGGCCGCGGCGCGCGCGCTGGAGCCCCGCCTGGGCGTGGTCCCGAACGGTCTCGAGCTGCCGGCAGCACCGCCGGCCCCCGGCGACCGCGTACTGGCGGTGGGCCGGCTGATCGACGACAAGGGCATGGACACCGCGATCTCGGCGTGCGCGCGCGCGGGCCTCGGCCTGACGATCGCCGGCGACGGGCCCGAGCGGGCCGCGCTCGAGGCGCTCGCGCGCGCGCTCGGCGCGGACGTGCGCTTCGCGGGTTTCGTCGCCCGCGAGGGCCTGGACCCGCTCTACCGCGCCGCCTCCGCGTGCGTGCTCGCCTCGCGGCGCGGCGAGGGCCTGCCCAACGTGGTGCTCGAGGCCATGGCGTACGCGCGGCCCGTGATCGTCACCCCGTCGGGTGCGACGCGCGACCTGGTCACCGACGGCGAGTCGGGACTGGTCGTGCCGGCCGACGACGCGGACGCGCTCGCGGCCGCGTTGCGCCGCGTGCACGACGACCCGGCGCTCGCCGCCCGCCTCGGCGCGGCGGCGCGCCGCGTCGCGGAGGGCTACGCCTGGGAATCCATCGCGCCCCGGCTCGAGGCCGTGCTCGCGGGGGTGCGCCCGTGAGCGGCGCCACGCGCGGGCGCGCCTGTTTCTACGTGCCGTACATGTACCCGCTCTTCAGCCGCGGGCGCGTGCCGTTCACGGGCGGCAGCGAGGTGCACATGTCGCTGCTCGCGCGGGGGTGCGCGCGGCTCGGCTTCGAAGTGGACGTCGTGACGTGCGACTACGGCCAGCCGCCCGAGGTCGTCGAGGACGGCGTGCGCCTGCTGCGGGCGTGGCCGCCGCTCTCCGGCCTGCCGGTCCTGCGTTTCTTCCACCCGCGCCTCACGCGCACGCTCGCCGCGCTGCGCCGCTCGGCGGCCGACGTGTACGTGGTGCAGGGCGCCGGCATGAACGCCGGCCTCACCTGCGACGTCGCGCACGCCGGCGGGGCGCGCTTCCTGTTCCTGTCGGGCTCGGACTTCGACCTCGACCCGGCGCTGCCGCGCGTCTACGGCCCGCGCGACCGCTGGTGGGCGCGGCGCGCGATCCACGGCGCCGACGCGATCGTGACCCAGACGGGGCGGCAGAACGAGTGCCTGCGCCGCGGCTTCGGCCGCGAGGGCACGGTCGTCATGAACCCGGTCGAGCTGCCGGAGGGCACCGTGGACGTGGCGGCGAACCGCGCGGTCGTCTGGCTCGCGACCTACAAGGACATCAAGCGGCCGGAGTGGTTCACGCGCTTCGCCGAGCGCCACCCGGACGTGCGCTGCGTCATGGCCGGGGTCATCCCGATCCCGCCGCTCGACGACCGCGACTATCGCGCCGCGCGTGCCGTGGCGGAACGCTGCCCGAACCTCGAGGTGCGCGGGCCCGTGCCGCACGAGGCGATCGGCGACCTGCTGGCCGAGGGCGCGTTGTTCGCGCACACCTCGCCCGACGAGGGCTTTCCCAACACGTTCCTGGAGGCGTGGGCGCACGGCCTGCCGACCGTCACCACCTTCGATCCCGACGGAATCCTCACCCGCGAGCGCCTGGGCGAGAAGCACGACACGTTCGAGGCCTGGGAGGGCGCGGTCCTGCGCTGGCTGGCCGACCCGGCCCTCCGCGCCGAGGCGGGCGCGCGCGCCCGTGCGTACGCGCGGCGCGAACACGGTCCCGAAGTGATCGACGCGCGCTTCGCCGCCGTGCTCGATCGCCTGGTGGCCGCACGGCGGCGAGGCTAGCGCCCGCCGCTCGCGCCGGCCGGGAGCCAGCCCTCCGACTCGAGGATGTCGCGCATCGTCGTCCACGCGTAGCGCCGGAACAGGTGCTCGAGCTTCGCGACCACCGTGTGCAGGTTCACGTAGGTGATGAACCCGTTGACGGGATCGAGCGCCATGCGCTCCGACTCCGGGGTCACCTCGCGCGGGTGCAGGTAGAGCGCGAACGGCCGCCGGCGCAGCACGTAGTCGAGACCCGCGCGGAACACCGGCAGCGGGAGCGCCCGCAGGTAGAAGCCGCCGCCGACGGGGAAGCGCACCTTGAACACCTGCGCCGTCGCGACCGGGAACTCGACCAGGTCCGCGTGCGGGTCGTGCTTCGTGAGGTCGGTCGGCGAGGGCCGGTAGATCCAGCAGGGAGCGCCGGGGGTGCCGTACATCTTCACCTTCATGGGGAAGATGCTGGAGTCGTAGCGGTAGCCCTCGGACCGCAGCACGTCGAGCGCCCACGGGTTCGAGCGGTCGATGCTGAAGGTCGGCGCGCGGAACCCGATCACCGGGAACGCGCCGAGCGCCCCGGTCACGACGTCGCGGAACTCGCGCAGCTCCTCGCGGAACGACTCCGGCGTGGCGCGCCAGAGCGGCCGGTGGTGCATGCCGTGGCAGGCCAGCTCGTGGCCCTCGGCCACCATGCGGCGCACGAGGTCGGGGTGGTCGCGCACGACGCAGCCGAGCACGAAGAACGTCGAGCGCAGCCGGTGCCGCGCGAGCAGGTCGAGGATCTGCTCGGTGCCACGCCGCACGATGCTCTCGCGCGCCCGCGCCTCGTCGGCGACGGGGTTCACCTCGCTGTGGTGCCAGTCCTCGATGTCGAACGAGAACGCGGCGCGATGGGGAAAGTGCGGGGCGCTCACGGCGCCTCCGGAAGGCGCAGCGCGTAGACCCGGAAGCCGTCGGCGTCGTAGCGCTTCACGGCCCGGTCGCCGGCCGCGGCCTCGAGCCGGAGCCAGGGCGCGTCGCCCGCCGGGAAGTCGCTCGCGCGGTACAGCAGATGGACCGTGCCGACGCGGTGCACCTCGCGGGCGCGGCGCACGACGTCGGCGAGGCCGGCGAGGTCGCCGCCCAGGTCGGCGACCGGCCCGAACAGGTCCGCCGTCAGCGCGCGCCGGTGCTCGAAGTCCTGGACGGGGAACGCCGCGAGGTCGGCGTTCGCCTTCGTCGCGACCAGCATGCGGCGCGGCACCTGCACCATGAGCAGGTCCCGGTTCTTCGTCTCGAGCAGCACGTCGTCCACCGCGGTGCTGTCGCGGAGCCAGGCCAGCATCCGCCGCTCGCCCGGCTTCGGGTTCAGCGCCTCGGACTCCGTGCGGTGCGGGTCGCGGGCGAGGCCCTGCAGGAACGCGGCCGGCCCGACGAGGAACAGGAGCGCGAAGACCGCGGCGAAGACGGGTGTCCCGAGCCGCGCCCGCCAGCGGCCCATCGCCGGCAGGAACTCGACGCCGCCCAGCAGCGCGAGAATCGTGAACGCGACCCACACGTACTTGTGCTCGTTGCCGCCCGGCAGGTGCACCGTGCACTGCATGGCGACCACGCCGAGCGCCCAGATCGAGACGAAGGCCGGGAGCGGGCGCCGCTCGCGCCACGCCCGCACGATGGCCGGCCACGCGAACAGCCCGACGACGAAGCAGGCGGTGAGGAGCGTCCACGGCATGCGCCAGCCGGGCTGGATCCAGTGGTGCTTCAGGCCCGTGGTCCCGTTGCGCCAGCCCTTCGCGATCGACAACAGGTAGGGCATGGCCGCGAGGAAGCCCGCGGTCGAAGCGGCCCACCAGGCGAGCATCGGGCGCGGCGCGGGCAGCCACGGCTCGCGGCGCCGCACGAGCAGGGCCAGTGCGACCGCGCCCGTCGTGACGGGGATCATGCCCATGCCGACGACGCTGTGCGGCAGGTTGCTGCCGAGCCCGGCGAGGAACGCGACCGCGAGCCAGCGGCCGCCACCCCCGCGCAGCACCCGGGCCAGCGCCAGCAGGTGCAGCAGCAGGAAGAGGTAGGCGTACCCGAGCGGCCCGCCCATCGTGACCTTGTCCCAGAACTGGACCATCCACGCGAACGGAGCGGCGAGCACGTAGATGACGTCGAGGCTCCCCACGTGCACGAGCGAGAGCACGCGGCGGATCTCGGGCAGGCCGCGCACCTCCCCGGTCAGGGCGCTCAGGAACAGGACCGGCAGCAGCAGGTAGGCGCCGGCGTTGAGCCCGAGCGTGAACAGGACCAGCGTGCCGCGCGCCGCGCGCTCGTCGTCCCACAGCGCCCACGCGAGCTGCCACACGAACGCCATCATGACGCCGGTCGTGACGACGTTGAGCAGCACCATGAACGTGGCGGCGTCCTGCCCGCGCAACGCGACGAGCTGCGCCACGAACAGGTGGTAGAACCACGAGTAGTTGAGCGGCAGGCCGATGAAGCGCGGGTCGATCGGCGGGATGCCGTGGACGCGGATCTCCTGGACGAGCGCCGCGTGCACCCATTCGTCCGAGCGGATCGGCACCCACGGGTTCGCGGCCACGCAGGCGACGACGTAGGCGATCGAGAGCCCGATCCACACGAGCGCGAACCGCGTGAACGGCGGCGCCCCGGGGTCGGCGTCGGGCTGGCCGAGCGAGCGCGCCTCGCCGCCGGCGTAGAGCAGCCAGCCGGCGAGCCCCACGAGCCGCGAGCCGGTCACCAGGTCGAGCCCGGCGCCGAGGAGCAGCCAGCCCGCTACCGGTGCGACGATCGGCGAGAGCGTGAGCGCCACGGTCCAGCGCGTCGCGTCCTTCGCCCGCGGCAGCAGC
>CAZIXL010000214.1:0-5679 GCA_964542885.1 uncultured bacterium | reverse complement strand
GGATCAGCTCGCCGTCGAACCACACCTCGCCGCCGCCGTACTCGGGGCGCTGGATGAGCACCAGGTCCCAGTGGATCTTCGAGCGGTTGCCGTTCTCGGTGGTGGTGTAGCACTGGCCCGGCGTGAAGTGGAGCGAGCCCGCGATCTTCTCGTCGAACAGCGTGTCCTTCATCGGCGTGAGGATGTGCGGGTTGAAGCCGAGCGAGAACTCGCCGATGTGGCGCGCTCCCTCGTCGGTGCCGAGCAGCGCCTCGAGCTTGTCCTTCGGGTTCCCCTTCGCCTCGACGATGCGGCCCTTCTCGAAGCGGAACTCGAGCTGGTCGTAGGTCGTGCCCAGGTATACCGACTGCGTGTTGTAGCGGATCGTGCCCTCGACCGAATCGCGCACCGGGGCGGTGAAGCACTCGCCGTCGGGAATGTTGCGCTCGCCGTGGCACGAGACCACGCCGACGTCCTTGATGCTGAAGCGCAGGTCGGTGCCGGGTCCCTTCAGGTGCACGCGGTCGGTCTTCAGCATGCGCTCGCGCAGCGGCACGATCGCCTTCTGCATGCGCGCGTAGTCCACGTTGCACACGCGGAAGTAGAAGTCCTCGAACGCCTCGGTGCTCATGTTGGCGAGCTGCGCCATGGCCGCGTTCGGGTAGCGCAGGACGACCCACTTGGTGTTGTTGACGCGGTACTCGAGGTGCACCGGCTGCGCGACCACCTTCTGGTAGAGCGCCATCCGGTCCGGCGGCACGTCGCCCAGCTCGCTCACGTTGGCCGAGGCGCGGATGCCGACGTAGGCCTGGACGGCCTTCATCTGGTGCAGTTCGACGCCGGCCTGGACCTCGAGCTGCGCCTCGGTGGCCGCGAGGAGCTGCGCACGGATGACCGCGTTGCTGCGCAGGGAGACGAGGGGGGTGGCGCCCGCCTTCTGGATCTCGTCCACCAGGTCCAGCACGAGGCCGTCGGCGAGGTCGAACGCCTCGACCAGCGCGGCCTCGCCCGGCTTGAGGCGCGTGGAGTGGTGGACGATGAGGTGCGCCAGCTGCTGCGTGCGGGTATCTCTCATGGAGCGGACCTCCGGAACCGTCACGGGGAAGCGGCCAGACACGGAGCGAGCGCGAAAGCTAGCACAGGCCCCGCGATTGACGCGCGCCGGCGGGGCGCGGGATTCTCCGCGCCCGGCCGCCGTCCCCGCCCGCCCCGGAGGTTCCCGTGAAGCGCTACCGCGTCGCCGTGCTCGGCACCTCGTTCGGCCGCAACGTGCAGGTACCCGGCTTCCGCAGCCATCCCGGGTTCGAGGTCGTCGCGATCGCCGGGCGGGACGCGGCGAAGACCGCCCGGCTCGCCGCCGAGCTGGGCATCGCGGGCGCGTACGGCGACTGGCGCGAGCTGCTCGAGTGCGAGAAGCCGGACCTGGTCAGCATCGCGACGCCGGTCGTGCACCACCACCCGATGTTCCTCGGGGCCGTCGCGGGGGGCGCGCACGTGCACTGCGAGAAGCCCACGGCCATGGACCGCTTCGAGGCCGCGGCCATGCGCGACGCCGCGCTCGCGGCCGGGAAGGTGGCGGGCATCAACCACGAGTTCCGCTTCCTGCCCGCGCGCGCGTACGCGCGGCAGCTGGTGCGCGCGGGCGCGATCGGGCGGCCGCGCCGCGGCACGATCCTCGGGCGCTACCCGCTGTGGGCGACGCCGGCCTCGCGCGGGCCGACGTGGCTCTCCGACGCGGCGATGGGCGGGGGCATCCTGGGCGCGCTCGGCTCGCTCCACGTGGACGCGCTGCGCCCGGTGTTCGGCGAACCCCGGCGCGTGCGCGGCGGCCCGCGCATCGACCAGCCGCGGCGCGGGCCCGTCGCGCCCGGCGCGCCCGAGGGGCTCGCGACCGCCGACGACGCGTGCACGTTCGAGCTCGAGTTCGAGGGCGGCGCGACGGCACTCGTCGACCTGTCGGCGAGCGCGCCCTATCGCTGGGAGCAGCACGAGATCCAGGGCGAGGAGGCGGCGCTGCGGTACGAGGAGAACGGCGAGCGGCTCTGGCGCCTCGCTCCCGGGCGCGAGCCCGAGGAACTGGCGATCCCGGCCGCGTTCGCGCTCGAGCGCCGCGAGGGCGAGCCGTGGCTCGTCGCGCCCTTCCGCCGCATGGTGGACGCGCTGCATCGGGCGATCGACGCGGGCGAGCCGCTCGTGCCGTCGTTCGCGGCCGACGCGGTGCCGGTGCAGGCGGTGCTCGACGCCGTGCGTGCCTCGGGCCGCACGGGCGCGGCCGCGGACGTGGCCGTGCCCGGGCCCGGCGCGACCCGCCCGGCCTGAGCGCGCGGGAGTTTGCGGGAAGCGGACACTCGTGCGCCCCCCGCGCCGCATCCACCTCGGGGCGCGGGCGCGGGGTTGGACCCTCGCTCGCCGCGCTGTCTATACTGCCGCGCACGTTCGCCGACCCGCCGCACCCGCGCGGGCCGGCGCGCACGACCCCGAGGAGGAACGTCATGGCGGATTGGGACGTCATCGCCAAGCAACGGCTGACGGAGGACTGGGCCACGCTGCGGGCCGCGTACCTGCCGCTCAACCAGGCGATGCGCCGGACGGTGGAGTTCCTCGAGAAGGGCGACGGCACCTTCGACGACCTGCTCGCCGTGGTCCGCGAACGCGTGGACGGTGCACTGCACAACCTGACGTCGCTCGCCAACCGTCGCTCCCCGTGGGTCCGCCTCGAGGCGATCCGCAACCTGCGCGTGCTCGCGACCGGCGTTCGCGGCGCGGCCGCCGACGACCCGCGCGCGCTGCTGCGCTACCTGTTCGCGCTCTCGGAGCTGCTCGGGAACGTCTGGCGCGACGCGCCGACCGAGGCCCGCGTGGCCGAGAACCTCGTGATCGAGGGCCCGCTCGACTTCTGGTTCGGGTGCGACTGCTGCGCGGTCGGCACGCTGCGACCCGCGGCGCCCGACGACCCGCCCGACCTGGTGCGCGGGCGCGAGGTCCAGCTGGTGTGGGACGTCGACGCGCTGTTCGCGTGGACGCTCGACGAGTTCGAGGACTACCTCGCGAGCGAGCGCTACGCGCTGCCGACCACGCAGCGCCTCGCCGCCACCGAGGACCTGGGGTTGCCGGTCGTGGACATCCCGTCGGAGAAGCTCCGCCGCGGTGCCGAGCTGTTCGGCAGCCCGGGCGGCGGGCTCTACGGACCCGTGGACCTCAAGTACTTCGAGATCAGCTGAACGCCGGCGCTCCCGCGCCGTCTGCTCGTTTCGCGGTCGCGTGCCGCCCGGGCTCCATCCCGGGTCCGTCCATCCCAAGCGGAGGTCGATCCATGAAGCGATTCCTGCTGTTCGCCGTTGCCGCCGCCCTCGTCCTGGGCGCCTCGTTCGCGCTCGCCGACTCGGGCCCGGTGAAGGGCAAGACCGGCACCTGGAAGGGCGAGGTGCTCGACGCCGGCTGCTACCTGGGGCACGGCGCGATGGGTGAGAAGCACAAGGAGTGCGCGCTGCGCTGCGCGCGGAACGGCATGCCGCTCATGCTCATGCTCGACGGCAAGGCGGTCCTGCTCACGCCGAACCACGACGACGGCGACCCGTACGAGAAGCTCAAGGGATTCGCGGGCTCGGTGGTCGAGGTGACCGGCACCATGAACACGCGCGGCGGCGTGACGGGCATCGACGTCACCGGCGCGAAGCTGGCGGCGGCGAAGTAGGAGGGCCCGGGCGGCGCGCGGGCCCGCACGGTCCGCGCGCCGCCCTGCTTCCGGACCCATGCGAGCGCTCGCCCGCGCCCTGTTCGTCGCGATGCTGCTGGCGCTCGCCGGGTGGGCGATCGTCGCGCGGCCCGAGCTGCCTGCGGCCGAGCGCGGGCGGCGGCTGGCCGAGCGCTCGGGCTGCTTCACGTGCCACGGTCCCGGCGGCATCCGCGGCGTGAAGAACGACGGACGCTCCGACCTCACGGTGCCCGGTTTCGAGGGCGACGTGATGATGTTCGCGAAGACCGACGACGACATCCGCGAATGGATCACCGCCGGCGTCACGCAGGCGAAAGCGAAGAGCGAGTCGTGGCGGGCGAAGCGTGACCGTGGTGTCCTGCGCATGCCGGCGTTCGGGGACCGCTTCGGGCGCCGCGGGCTGGACGACCTCGTCGCCTACGTGAACGCCATGGCCGGCAACCCCGAGCCCGACGATTCGCTCGCCGCCGCCGGGCTCGCGCTGACCGACAAGCTGGGCTGCAACGGTTGCCACGGCCCCGGCGGCCGGCTCGCGTCGCCCAACCCGGGCTCGCTGAAGGGCTACGTACCGGCGTGGGACGGGCGCGACTTCGCCGAACTGGTGCGTGACCGCGGCGAGTTCCACGAGTGGGTCGCGAACGGCGTGAGCCGGCGCTTCGAGCGCAACCCGGCGGCGACGTTCTTCCTGCGCCGCGCCGCGCTGCACATGCCCGCCTTCCGCGACCACCTGGCGCCGCGGGACGAGGACGCGCTCTGGGCGTACGTCCAGTGGCTGCGCCGGACGCCGCACTGAGCCCGCGCGGGTGCTTGCCACGGCGACCGCGCCGCGGGTAAGCTGCCCGGCCGCGTGCCGTGGTGGCGCGCGCCCACACGACATCGGGAGTCCCATGACCGCGTACAAGCACCGCCTGCGCCGCAAGCGCGCCAAGCAGTCGAGCCGCAAGAAGGCCGAGAAGGCCGCGGCGGCGCGCAAGAAGCGCCGCTAGGTCCGTTTCGAGCCCGGCCCGGAACGCGAAGCGCCCGCCTGGGAAGGCGGGCGTCGTCGTTCCTGCCGCTCAGGCCGCGTCGCTGTCGCGCGAGCGGGGCCCGAGGCCGGGCGGCCTCGGCGAGGCGCCGGACGGCCGGCTGCCCGTCTCGTGGACGCCCCCGCGCTTGTCCAGGCCGGGTGGGCGCCCGAACGTCGACGAGGGCCGCCGCATGGAGGCCGAGGGCCGGGGCATCGAGCGCGAGGACGAGCCCGTGCCCGCCTCCACTCCGGCGCCGTCCGCCCGCGGGTCGCGCGCCCTTTCCTCGGCCAGCACGCGCTGGGCGAGCGCCTCGGCCTGGACGCCGGCCTTGATCTCGTCCGTGCTGGCGGCCACGACGTAGATGCGCTGGTTGTTGCTGCCCGCGTCGGAGGGGAAGAGGAAGAAGCCGTCGCGGTCGGGCGACCAGGAGAGCGTGTAGCCGCAGATGAACTCCCCGTCGCGGAAGCGCACGGCGATCTTGCGGCCCTGCGCGGTCTCGGCCGGCCCCTCGACGAACCCGCGCAGGTCCTGCCGCGCCGAGTCGCCGTCGAGCGAGCGCACGAAGAAGAGCGCCTTCAGGTGGCGCATGCGCAGCTCCACGATCTCGGCCGAGCCCTCGACCTCGACGTGGAAGCTGATCCGGTTGGCCGAGAAGTCGCGGGTGATTCCCTTCAGCACGCGACCGTCCAGGTAGCGCGCAACGACCTTGTTGTCGATCTGCACTCGGGACTCCGTCGTCGATGGGACGCGATGGCCGCGAGGTCCCCATGGGGGACGACGCCGGGACCACGGGAGTTGTCGGCCGGGCGCCCGGGGGGCTTGACGGCCAAATCCGCGCCGGGCCGGGGCTTGCCCCGGCCGAATCGATGTGCGACGGTCCGGCCCCGTCGGCGCCGCCCCGGCCCACCCCAGGGCCCCCCGCCCTGTCCCCCCGCGCGCTCCAGCGCCGCGTCTCCACGCTGGCCGCCGGCGGCGCCG
>CAZIXL010000213.1:0-5699 GCA_964542885.1 uncultured bacterium | reverse complement strand
GAGGCCGGCGGCACGGCGGGGTCGATCACGTTGAGCACCGGCACGTCGCGGTTCTCCTCGACGCGCGCGATCTCGTACTGGCGCGTGAGCGCGATGACGACCTCCTCGCGCGTGCGCGTCTCGCGCGCGAGCCGCTCCAGCTCGAGCGTGAGCCGCGGCGAGCCGTCCACGTGGCGGTTCGACTCGCGGAACGCCGCCAGCTTCGACTCGGCGCGGGCCAGCTCGTCGCGCGCGGTGTCGAGGCGACCCTCGATGAAGCGCCGGTTGGCGCTCGCCTGCGTCTCCATGGTGCCCAGCAGCAGCTGCTGCAGCTCCGCGCCAGCCGCGTTCGCGACCGCGGCCGCCAGCACCGGGTCGCGATCGCTCACGCCGATGCGCAGCAGGTTCGTGCGCCGGTCCATCGCCAGGTCGAGCCGCGCGCGGAGCTTCTTCACCGCCCGCTCGTCGCGCTGCGGAGTGGGCCTGCCCGGTGCGATCCAGTCCACCAGCCGGTGCGTGCGCCCGTCGCGCGCGGGGAACGAGGCCGCGAGCAGGCGCTCGAGCAGCCGCCGGCTGCGCAGGATGTCGGGGTAGGTGAGCGCGCTGCTGCCGCCGGCGGGCTTGAGTCCCAGCATCTCGGCCGACAGGCCGAACTGCTCGAGCGTCGAGCCCGAGCCCGCGCGCGCCGCCTCGAGGATCGCGAGCGAGGCCACGTAGGTGGGCGGCAGCACGAACGCGAGCGCCACGGCGAGCGCCGCGCCCGCGAGTGCCCACGCGCCGATCCGCACGCGCTGCGGCCACAGCCGCGCGAACACCGCGCGCGCGTCGACGCCGGCGGGCGCTTCGAACCCGCCGGGTTCGAGCGTCGCGTCGAGGCCCGCCGCGCGCCGGATCGGCCCGGGCGCGCTCATTTCGTGCCCTGCTGGACCAGGAAGTAGGTCGTCGCCGCGCTCGCCAGGATGCTCATGAGCGTCGCGAAGTCCTTCAGGTGGTCTTTCGGCTCCGCCTCGACCTTCGCCGGCACGATCACGCGGCTGCCGGGTTCGGGCGCGCCGCCCTTGCGCACGCGGCCCGCGGGCGAGATCACGACCACGCTGCGCCGGTCGGCGTCCTGCCGGAAGCCGCTCGCCTGCGTGACGTAGAAGCCGACGCCGGCGCCCTGCTGCCACAGCGCGGTCACCGGGTTCAGCACCGCGCCCTCGACCTGGACCGTGGGGTTGAAGCGCGGGACGCGCAGCGTGTCGCCGGGCACCAGCACCAGGTTGTCGGAGCGCCGCGGGTTGCGGAGCGCCTCCGGCAGGTCGATCGCGAGCCGCCCGCCGCCGTTGCGGCGGAAAGTGGCGCCGCGCGCGTACGCGAGGTCGGTCAGCCCGCCCGCCCGCCGCACGAGGTCGCTCACGCGCTCGTCGCGCCGCAGCAGCGCGTAGGTGCCCGGGAAGCGCACCTCGCCATCGACCGTCACGTAGAGCTGCTCGGCGAAGTCGGGATCGCGCCGCACGAACACGGCGTCGTGCGGCTCGAGCACGAACGCCTGCGCCTCGGCGCAGTGCGCCAGGTCGCGCGAGAGACGCACTTCGATCGTGTCCGCGACCCGGCCGTCGGTCGTGAGCCGCGCCACCTCGGCGCGCGCCGCGTAGGCGTCGTCGGTCAGCCCGCCGGCGCGCACCAGCAGGTCGCCCAGCGTGAGGCCGTCGAGCAGCTCGTAGGTGCCGGGCGCGCGCACGTGCCCGAGCACGGTCACCGGCTGGCGCTCCTTCAGGTCCCACTCGGAGCGGATCGTCACGTGGTCCAGCGCCTGCAGCGCCACGTTGTCGGACGCCTGCCCGGCCACCGCGCCGCGCGGCGCGAAGCGCAGCGCCACGCGCGAGCTGTCGGCGTTCGTGCGCGTGACCAGCGCGTGCTCGCCGTACGCGTCGGGCGTGAGCCCGCCGGCGTCGGCGATCAGGTCGGCGACCCGCATGCCGGGCCGGAACTGGTAGGTGCCGGGCTTGGCCACGCCGCGTCCCGTCACGCTCACCACGCCGCCGCTGCGCTCGGGCACGGCGAAGAGCCGCACGTCGTCGTCGTCGAGCAGCGCCACGTCGTGCGACGAGTCGTCGAGCACGGAGCCGAGCGGCACGTCGAGCGCGTAGCGGCCCACGCCCGGCAGGCTGTCGCGCAGCGCCGGCGGCACGATGCGCCGCACCTGCGCCCGCGCGAGGTCGGCGGTCGGCTCCGGGCCGCCGGCCAGGCGCAGCAGCGCGCGCACCCCCTCGGCGCCGGTCAGCTCGTAGCGGCCCGGCCGGCGCACCGGCCCGGCGATGCGCACGGTCTTCGCCGCGGGCGGCACGAACACGACGTCGCCGTTCTGCAGGCGCTCGAGCGTCGTCGCGGTCCCGCCCAGCACCACGTCGTACAGGTCCACCGTGGCCGCGACCTGCGCGCCGCGCAGCACGCGCACCTCGCGCAGCGAGCCGTCGCGCGTCGGCCCGCCGGCCGCGTAGAGCGCGTTCAGCACGCGCGAGACGGAGCTGATCGTGTAGCCGCCCGGGCGCTGCACGTGCCCGAGCAGGAACACCTGGATCGTGCGCAGCCGCCCGAGCGACAGGCTGAGGAACGTGGTCGACCGCCGGCCCTCGGGCTTGAGTCCCGAATAGACGCGCGCGAGCGCGGCGCGGACGCGCGCCCGCGCCTCGTCGAGCGTGAGCCCGCTCACCGCGACCTGGCCCACGTCGGGCAGCGTCACGACGCCTTCACGGTTCACGGTGGCGCTGAGCGAGACCTGGTCGTCGCCCCACAGCGTGAGCACCAGCTCGTCGCCGGGCCCGAGCGGGTAGGCGGCGTCGACGGGCCCGTAGGTGAGCGGCTCGAACGTCGAGGGCGCCCAGCGGAAGATGTCGAGCCCGAACGGCTCGTCGGGATCGGGCGCGGCCGCGCGCGCGGACGGCGGCCCGAGGCGCACGCTGTCGACGGGCGCGATCGGCGGCTCGGGTGCGGGCAGCGTGCGGCCCGGCGCGGCCGCAGCGGTGCGCGCGGCGCCGTCGGCGCCGAGGTTCGCCTGTTCGAGGTAGCGCTCGATGTCGGTGTCGCTCTGGCCGGCGGCGTGCAGGCGCGCGCGCAGTTCGTCGGGCGAGAGGCCCGAGGCCGCGGCGAGCGACGCGGGCGAGAGATCGGCGGTGGCGGGCGCGGCGACGGGCGGCGCGGCGGCGAAGAGCACCGCGGCCACGGCGGCGGAGAAACCGAATCGCTTCAAGGCGAACCCCTCGGATGTCCGGCCGCTGGGTGCGGCCGGGATCGGATCGGCGCCGGCCGCCGGGGCGGTCGGGCGCGGTTTCCGTGGAACTCGCCGGACGGGAATCCGGAACGGGTCGCGAGGCCCGCGAGCGCGTTCCGTCCGAGGGGGAGCGGGGCGCGCGCGCGGGCGATGCCCGTACGGCGATCGTCGCTGTCGTCTGTCGTCGCCGCGGACGGCCTGCCGGCCGGTGCGCCGCGGGCGGAATCCGCCCGGGAACGCGCCGTGATCCGCGACGAACACACCATCGGCCCGGGATTTCGGCCGCTTGAGTGCAAAATGCGAGACGCTGCCCGGGCGCTGGTGGACCTGCCCCAGGGCCGCCGGGTGGTTGGCGTTCGGGCGCGCCTCCCGCTAGCGTCCGCGCCGTGCATCGCACCCAGACCTACACGCTCGCCTTCGCGCTGCTGGCCGCGCTCGTCACCGCCAGCGCGGCCGTCCTGGCCTACCGGGGCCTGAGCGCGGCGTTCGAGAGCGAGTTCCGCGGGCGCGTCGCGCGCGTGGCGGGCATCGCCGCCTCGCAGGTCTCGCCCTCGGCGGTCGAGGAGCTGAAGAGCCTCGGCTCCGAGAGCGTCGGCTTCCTCGAGGTCCAGGCGCAGCTCGACATCCTGCGCAGCGTGACGGCGTTCGCCGACTTCCAGCTCGTCGACACGACGCGCACGGTGCTCTACGACGTGCGCCGCGGCGAGGAGGGCATCGGGGCGCACAGCGCGTGGGACACGCTCGCGGCGGGCGCGCTCGCCCGGGCGCTCGCGGGCGAGCCGGCCGCGGCGCCCGCGCTCGTGCGCGAGGGCCGCGACGTGCGCGCGGCGTTCGCGCCGGTGCGCCAGGACGGCCGCGTCGTGGCGGTGCTCGTGGCCGAGGCGAACCCCGAGTGGGCGCCCGAGCTGCGGCGGCTGCGCCAACGGCTGACGCTGGTCGCCGCGGTCAGCCTGGCCGCGATCGCGGTGCTGGCGGGCATCCTCGTGCACGGCATCGGGCGGCGGCTCGCGCTCGAACGCCAGCTGACGCGCGCGGACAACCTGGCCGCCATGGGCCGGCTCACGGCCACGCTCGCGCACGAGATCAAGAACCCGCTGGCCATCATCCGCGGCTCCGCGAAGCGCCTGGGCCGGCTCGAGCCCGAGGCGCAGCGCATGGCCGACTCGGTGATCGAGGAGGTGGACCGCCTCGGCCGCACCGTGACGCGCTACCTGCAGTTCGCGCGCGCCGACGCCGAGCCCGGCGCGAGCGGCGACCTGGCCGCCGCGCTCGCCGCGACGCTCGACCTGCTCGAGGGGGAGTTCCACGCGCGGCGCTGCGCGCTCGAACGCGACGGCGACGCGGCCATGCCGGCGGTCGTGCCCCTCGACGTCGAGTCGCTCAAGCAGGTGTGCCTGAACCTCGTGCTCAACGCGCTCGAGGCCTCGCCCGAGGGCGGGCGCGTGCGCGTCGCGCTCGAACGCCACGCCGACCGCGCCACGCTGTCGGTGCGCGACGAGGGCGCCGGCATGCCCGCCGAGGTGATCCGGCGGCTGGGCGAGCCGTTCTACACGACCAAGGCCAGGGGCACCGGCCTCGGCCTGTTCCTCTCGAAACGCCTCGTCGAGGGCGCCGGCGGCACGCTGGCCGTCGAGAGCGCTCCCGGGCGCGGCACGCACGTGAGCGCGACCTTTCGCGTCGCGAAGGCCTGACGGGCGGGCGGCGCGGCCCGCCGGCGCGTCCCGGTTGCCGCGGGCCGGTCCGGACCATTAACGTTTTCGCCGTCCCCGGGGCGCGATGGCCGCGCCCGGACACCGGAGAACACCGTGAAGCGACCCGCCCTGCTGCTGCTCGCCGTCCTCGTCCTGGGCGCCCTCGTCGGAACGACGGGGTGCTCGAAGCGCTACAAGATCGAGATCCAGTCCGACACCTGCTGGGACGGCGTCATCGACGACGGCCAGGGCTTCTTCGACTGCGGCAACGCGTCCTACAAGGTGGTGGGCCCCATGCGCTGCGTGCGCGTCATCAAGCGCACGAACAACGGCTTCCTGCGCGTGCGCATCGACGGCGGCGCGTGGGTCGAGACGACGGACCCGCAGGGCGTGGTGCAGGCGTGCCGCTGACGCGCGCGCCGCGGAGCGCGCGATGAAGGTCCTGGTCGTCGACGACGAGGCCAAGAACGCCGAACTGGTCGCCGCCGAGCTGCGCGACACCGGGTTCGACGCCGAGTTCGTGAACGGCGGGGCCGCCGCGCTCAAGCGCCTCGAAGCCGCGCCGTTCGACGCGGTCGTCACCGACCTGCGCATGGCGCCGCCCGACGGCATGGCCGTGCTCGAGGAGGTGCGCCGGCGCTGGTCCGACACGATCGTGATCGTGATGACCGCCTACGCCGCCCTCGAGACCGCGCGCCGTGCGCTCAAGGCCGGCGCGTGGGACTACGTCGAGAAGGAGGGCGACTTCGCCGAGGTGATCGCGCTCGCGCTGAAGC
>CAZIXL010000212.1:0-5720 GCA_964542885.1 uncultured bacterium | reverse complement strand
GCGTCCGAGCGGTGCCCCGTGGCGATGCGGGCCCCCGCGTCCGCCAGCGACACCGGGCGGTAGCGCCACGGCAGCCGGCTCGCGGTGAAGCGGTCGAACTCCGAGCCGCCACCCACCCACAGCGTGTAGCGGCCGGGCGGGAACTCCTCCGGCACGCGCACGTCGAGCCCGACCGTGCGCCGCCCGCCGCGCCACTGCTCGAGGTCCACGTCCACGCGCAGCGTCCCGCCGGGCCGCACCGCGGCGGCGCCCGTGCGCGCGCCGCGCACCGTCCACTGGTCGCGCCCGGGGCGCGCCACGAGCGACACGTGGACGCTGTCGAAGCGGCAGCGCTCGAACGGGTTCGCGACCAGGAAGCGCAGCGGCGCGCCGACGGCCGACAGCACCTCGGCGACCGGCGATTCACCCGCCGCCACGTCGCCCAGCTCGAGCGCCCGGCCCTGCCGCCACGCGGTGAGCGACCAGGTCACGGTCTGCTGGAGCCCCGAGCCGCCGGATTCGAGCAGGCTGTTCATCGCCGCCGCGGCCACCAGCTGCGGCAGCAGCGTGCGGTCGTCGATGCATTCGAAGTGGAAGCGCTCCCGGCGGCCCGCCGTCGCGACGTCCACCGAGAACGGCATCAGGTCCGGCACCGGCCCGAGCCGCCCGGCGACGGCCGCGCGCCGGTCCTGCGTCGCCACGCCGACCGGCGTGCCCGGCACGCCGAGCTTGAAGGACGACGCGAGGCTCGGGAGGATGCCCACGATGTGCGCGGTCGAGAGCGGCAGCCGCACGGCGCCGCTCTGGAAGAACGGGTGGCCGAAGATCAGCACGCGATCGCGGTCGCGGTACGTCACCGTGCCGATGGCCGAGAAGTTGAGGTCGCCCCGCAGCACGTCGACCGCGACGGGCGAGCCGGGCTCGAGCGTGGCCGGCCCGCCGGCGGCGGCGCGCCCGCCCGGCGTGACCGTGAAGCCGTCGGCCGCGAACAGGCCGCGCACGAGCGGCAGCGCGTCGGGATGCAGCCCGCCCGCCGCGAGCGGCAGAGGCAGCGGCGCGAGTCGCGCGTCGCCGGGCGGTGCCGGGCCGGGGTCCGGCAGCGAGTCGGCGCTCCAGGCGAACTCGCGGAAGCGCGGCGCGCCGCCCGGGCCCGGCGCGCCCGCGGGCCCCACCGTGCCGTCGGCGTCGCCGCCGTCGGGCCGGTCGAGCACGTCCAGCATCTCGCCGATGGGCGTGATGCCGAAGATCGGCTCCTTCGAGAACGACCAGCCGGACGACAGCGCACCGAGCAGGCGCCCGTCCACGTAGACGGGCGAGCCGCTCATGCCCTGCGCGACGCCGCTCGCGACGACGCGCGGGCTGGTGGCGCGGGCCAGGATCACGTCACCGCCCGCACGCCCGCCGGGCAGCACGCCGAGGATCTCGGCGTCGAACGCCTCGATCGAGTCGCCGGCGAAGACGGTGCGGACGATCGCGGCCTGTCCCGGGCGCACGTCGGCGACCGGCATCACCGGGACCACGGGGACGGCGGCGCGCGAGGCACCGGCGGCGAACAGCAGGGCGGACGCGAGGACGGCGAACGGGAGGCGGTTCACGGCGCGGCACGATAGCAGACGCGCGAGGGCTCCGGAACCTCCCGGCGCTCGCGGTGTCGCGGATTCACCGCGCCCGGACGTGCCGGCCGCGACCGCTCGCCGGGCACCCGTCGACGCGGGTGGCGGCGGCGATCCGGGCCCGCGATGGAGCGCGGCGTGCGCAGGCCGCGGCAAGCCGCGCCACGCTTGCCCCGGCACCGGGTGCCCCGTAGATTTCGCCGCCTATGGCGTCCTCCCCGTTCCTCACCCGGCTCGCCCAGGGCCCGCTCCTCGCCGACGGCGCGATGGGCACGCTCCTCTTCGAGCGCGGCATCCCGTACGAGCGCTGCTTCGACGAGCTGAACCTGTCCCACCCCGGCCTGGTCGAGGCGATCCACCGCGACTACCTCGCCGCCGGCGCCGAGCTGATCGAGACCAACACCTTCGGGGCCAGCCCGATCCGCCTCGACACGCACGGGCTGGGCGCGAACGCGCGCGTGATCGCCCGCCAGGGCGTCAAGGTCGCGCGCAACGCCCGCGAGATCGCGGGCACCGGCGCGTTCGTCGGCGGCTCGATGGGGCCGCTCGGGCGCCATCTCGAGCCGTTCGGGACCGTGAGCGTCGCCGAGGCCGAGAGCGCCTTCCGCGAGCAGGCCGAGGGGCTGCTCGAGGGCGGGCTCGACGTGTTCGTGCTCGAGACCTTCCAGGACCTGAACGAGATCCTCGCGGCCATCCGCGCGGTGCGCTCGATCACGAGCGCCGTCCCGATCGTGGCGCAGGTCACGTTCGGCACCGACGGCAAGACGCGCTACGGCCACACGCCCCCGCTCGTCGTGAAGGCCCTCAAGATGGCGGGCGCCGACGTGGTGGGCGTCAACTGCGGCGTGGGCCCGCAACCCACGCTCGAGGTGCTGCAGGAGGTCGTGGCGGCCGCGGGCGACACGCCGGTCTCGGCGATGCCCAACGCCGGGCTGCCGCAGTTCGTCGACGGGCGCTACGTGTACATGTCGCACCCGGAGTACTTCGCCGACTTCGCCGCGCGCGCACTCGAGGCCGGCGCGCGGCTGATCGGCGGCTGCTGCGGCACCACGCCGGCGCACGTGCGCGCGATGCGCGAGCGCCTGGCGTCGCACCTGCCGGCCGAGCACCTGCCCTCGGGTGCCGACGTGCGCGTGCTCGAGCCGGCTCCCGTCGCCGAAGAGGCGCCGCCGCCCGCGGCCGAGGAACCGGCGCTGCTGCGCAAGCTGCGCGCGAAGTTCACGGTCAGCGTCGAGATCGACCCGCCCCGCGGGATCAACACCCAGAAGGTGATCGCCGGCGCGAAGCTCATGGCCGAGCGCGGGGTGGACTGCATCAACATCGCCGACTCCCCCATGGCGCGCATCCGCATGAGCGCGATGTCGCTCGCCTGGCAGGTCCGCGGGCTGTTCCCGCAACTCGAGGTGATCCTCCACTACACGACGCGCGACCGGAACCTCATGGGCCTGCAGAGCGACCTGCTCGGGGCGCACGCGCTCGGGCTGCGCAACATCCTCTGCCTGACCGGCGACCCGCCCAGCCTGGGCGACTACCCGAACATGACCGCGGTCTACGACACGGACTCGGTCGGGCTCATCGGTATCGTGGGCAAGATGAACGCCGGCACCGACGAGGCCGGCTCCTCGATCGGCGGCCGCACGGGTTTCGCGATCGGCTGCGCCGTGAACCCGACCTCCGAGAAGCTCGACTGGGAGCTGGAGCACTTCCGCAAGAAGCTCGACGCCGGCGCGCAGTTCGTGATGACGCAGCCGGTCTACGAGCTCGAGGCGTGGGAGCGCTTCCTCGAGAAGCTCGGCGGGCCGCCGAAGATCCCGCTGCTCATCGGCATCCTGCCGCTCCAGTCGTTCCGCCACGCCGAGTTCCTGCACTACGAGGTGCCGGGCATCCAGGTCCCCGACTGGATCCGCGAGCGCATGCACGACGCGGGCAACGAGGGCCAGAAGGTCGGCGTCGAGCTCGCGCGCGACCTGCTCGCGAGGTGCCGCGGCAGCGCGAACGGCGTGTACCTCATGCCGTCCTTCGGGCGCTACGAGAACTGCCTCGAGGTGCTCGAGGGCGTCGTGGAGCGCACCCCGTGAGCTCGCGCGACGGCACGGCGGTCGAGGACGGGCGCGAGGCGGTCGAGCTCAGCGCCGCCGAGAACGCCGACCTGTGCGAGGGCTGCACGCGCTGCTGCGTCACGGTGTCGATCGAGATCGACGCACCGCGCTCGCCGTGGGAGTACGACCAGTGGATCTGGGTGCTCCACCACGAGAACCTCGAGGTCTACGTCGAGCGTCCCGAGCGCTGGTACCTGCACATCGAGACGCGCTGCCGGCAGCTGAACGACGAGGGCCGCTGCGGCATCTACGGCGAGCACCCGGTGCTGTGCCGCGAGTACGACCCGCGCCATTGCGAGCGCCGCGCGCCGCTGTCGGACGTGGTCGCGTGGTTCCACGACGCCGGTGAGCTGGAGCGCTGGCTGCAGGCGAAGCGCCCCGCGCACTGGAAGCGCGTGCTGGCCCACCGCGCGGCGAATCCCGTCGGCCGGCCGCAGGCGCCGAAGCTGCCTTCGATCGCGGCCGCGCTCGTGCACATCGGGGAGCCGAGGGCGCACGAACCCGCGACGCACCTGCCGCAGCCGGCGCCCGCCCGCCGCCCCGGCCGGCGCTGAGCGCCGCCGGCGCCCTTCACGCCCCGTAGCGCTTCTTCCAGTCCGCGAGCTTCTGCAGCGCTTCGAGCGGGGTGAGCGCGTCGGGCGCGAGCGCGCGCAACTCGCCGGCGAGCGGGTGCTCCGCGGGCGCGGCGCTCTCGAAGAGCGGTAGCGGCGCCGCGGCGGCGGCCTTCCGTCCGCGCCGCCCGTGCGGTTCGAGGTGCTCCACGGTGCGCTCGGCCTCGAGCTCCTCGAGCACCTCGCGCGCGCGCGCGAGCACCGCCTCGGGGAGCCCGGCGAGTTTCGCGACGTGGATGCCGTAGGAGCGGTCGGCCGCGCCGTCGGCGATCCGGTGCAGGAAGACCACGCCGTCCCCCCACTCCTTCACGGTCACGTGGACGTTGGCGAGCCGCGGCAGCGTGTCGGCCAACTGGGTCAGCTCGTGGTAATGCGTCGCGAAGATGGTGCGGGGGCGGGCGCCCGCGCCCGAGTGCAGGTGCTCGGTGACCGCCCACGCGAGCGCCAGGCCGTCGTACGTCGCGGTGCCGCGGCCGATCTCGTCGAGCAGCACGAGCGAGCGCGGCGTCGCGCCGCGCAGGATGTCGGCCGTCTCGCTCATCTCGACCATGAACGTCGACTGTCCCGCGCCCAGCCGGTCGGCGGCACCGACGCGGGTGAACAGCCGGTCCACGAGCCCGATCGTCGCCGCCTCGGCCGGCACCCACGAACCGGCCTGCGCGAGCAGCACCACCAGCGCGACCTGGCGCAGGTAGGTGCTCTTGCCGCCCATGTTGGGCCCGGTCAGAAGCAGCACCTGCCGCGTCGCGCCGTCGAGCCGCACCGAGTTCGCCACGAACTCGCCGCGCGGCAGCAGGCGTTCGACCACGGGATGGCGCGCGCCCGCGAGGTCGAGCCGGTCCGTGTCCTCGAGCACCGGCCGCACCCAGCCGTAGCGCGAGGCGGCCTCGGCCAGCGCCGTCTCGGCGTCGAGCCGGCCGAGCGCGTCGGCGGCCGCCTGCAGCGCGGGCACCCATGCGGCGCACGCCTCGCGCAGCGCCACGAACAGCTCGTGCTCGCGGGCCTTGAGCTTCTCCTCGGCGCCGAGGATCTCGGACTCGCGCGCCTTGAGGGCCGGCGTCACGTAGCGCTCGGCGTTGGTCAGCGTCTGGCGGCGCTCGTAGTCCGCCGGCACCTTGTCGCGGTGCGCGTTCGTGACCTCGAGGTAGTAACCGAACACGCGGTTGAAGCCCACCTTGAGGCTCGGGATGCCGCTGCGTGCGCGTTCGCCCGCCTCCAGCTCGGCGATCCAGCGCTTGCCGGAGTGCGCGAGGTCGGCGAGCCCGTCGCGGACCTCGTCCCAGCCCGTGCGGACCACGCCCCCCTCGCGGCTCGCCGCGGGCGGCTCGTCGACGAGCGCCTTCGCGAGCCGCGCGTGCAGCTCGGGCGGCACGTCGAGCGCCGCGAGCGCGGCGCCGAGCGCGCCCGCGGGCAGCGCC
>CAZIXL010000211.1:4458-5731 GCA_964542885.1 uncultured bacterium | reverse complement strand
CCTCGAACACGCGGTCGGCGCGGCCCGTCCGGAAACCCCGCACCGAGTCGCGCACGAGCGGGGAGGGCTCCTCGCGGTAGCGCCGGACGATGTCGGTCGCGTCGCCCGTCGCCGCGAGCGCGGCCACGGCCTGCTCGAGCAGCACCGCGCGCGTGCTGGCCGGCTCGGGCGGCTGGGGCGCGACGCGCACCTCGGCGCGCAGGCGCGAGACGTGGTCGCGGCCGCTCTCGGCCTCGTGCACGTGCAGGCCCTGCTCGGGGCGCAGGATCCGCAGCGCCGCGAAACCCGAGACCGCCGCGATCCAGCGCAGGCCGGCGCCGCCCTCGGAGAGCACCTCGAGGTGCATGCGGCGGCGGCTCGCCCAGCCCTCGTACATGCGCACCAGCCGGGCGGCGAACGCCTCGGACGGTTCGGCGCCGCCGTCCGCGAGCGGGCGCACCGAGAGGAACGCCTCCCACGGCTCGCCGGCCTCGAGCGCGTCGCGGGCGTTCTCGAGCAGGTACACCTGCTGCGCGAGCGCGCGCAGGATCTCGAGCGGCAGCCGCTCGCGCGCCTGCGGCGCGGTGAGGCGCTCGCACAGCGAGCGCGCGGTGGCCAGCGCGGCGCGGACGCGGTCGTGGTACTCGACGCCGCCCAGCACCGTGAAGCGGCCCGGCGAGCGCCAGAAGCCCTCGGAGCGCATGGCCTGGTAGAGCGCGGCCGCGCGCGCCTGCCACGCCTCGCCGGCGATCACGGACTCGAGCGACTCGACGTGCGCGCGCAGCAGCGCCAGCTCGGC
Source organism: uncultured bacterium (assembly GCA_964542885.1). Lineage (GTDB taxonomy): Bacteria > Eisenbacteria > RBG-16-71-46 > RBG-16-71-46 > RBG-16-71-46 > CAIXRL01. The sequence continues at coordinate 4,953 of CAZIXL010000211.1, read as the reverse complement.
CGGCGTCCCGCGCGCGTCCAGCGCGACGTCGCGCACGTCGAGGTCGGCGGGCGGAGGCGCCGCCGGCGGCGTGCCCGCGATCGACTCCTCCTCGTCGGGCGCGTCGGGGTCCACGAAGCGCACCCGGACCGCGCCGTTCTCGGCGCGCACGAACAGGAACTGGTCGCCGGCCGGCACCTCGTGGCGCACGATCGTGGTCGCCAGCGGCGCGAGCAGGTGCTGCTCGATCGCGCGCCGCAACGGCCGCGCGCCCAGGTCGGGCGTGAAGCCCTTCTCGAGCAGGAAGTCGATCGCCGAGTCGTCCCACTCCACGGCCCACTCGCGGTTGCGCAGGCCGCGGCGCTGGAACACGTCGGCCAGGTCCTTGCGCACGATGTCGCGCATCGTCGAGCGCGCGAGCGGGCGGAACACCACGATGTGGTCGAGGCGGTTCACGAACTCGCGCCGGAACGTGTTCTCGACCGCGCGGAGCACCGAGGCCGGCGCGTACTCGCT
>CAZIXL010000211.1:0-4448 GCA_964542885.1 uncultured bacterium | reverse complement strand
TGGAGTCGTTCTGGAACCCGAGTCGCGCGCCCGCGGGCAGCGCCGCGCCCAGGTTCGAGGTGAGGATCAGGATCGCGTGGCGGAAGTCGGCCGAGTCGCCGCGGCGGTCGGTGAGCCGGCCGTCGTCGAACACCTGCAGGAACAGGTCCCAGACGCGCGGGTGCGACTTCTCGAACTCGTCGAGCAGCACGACCGAGAACGGCTGGCGGCGGATGCGGTTCACCAGCGCCTGCGCGCCGGCGAAGGGATCGCGGTCCCCGAGGATGTTGTCGAGCGACTCGGGCACCATGTACTCGCTCATGTCGAGCCGGATCATGCGTTCGGCCGAGCCGAACAGGAACTCGGCGAGCGTGCGCGCGATCTCGGTCTTGCCCGTGCCGGTCGGGCCCACGAACAGGAAGACGCCCAGCGGCCGCCGCGGGTCGGTGACGCCGGCCTTGATCATGGCGACGCGCTCGACCAGCCGGTCCACCGCCTCGGGCTGGCCCATGACGCGCTTCTCGAAATGGTCGCGCAGCCCGTCGAGCGCGAGCTGGCGGCGGTCGTCGAGCAGCGTGAGCGGCAGGCCCGTGAGCGAGCCGAGCGTCTCGTAGACGTCGTCGATGCCGAACGTGGCGACCGGCGGCCGGCCGGGCTCGCGCAGGCGGTCGGACGTGAGGCGCAGCAGCTTGAGCAGCGAGCCGGGCTGCGCGAGATCCGACAGGTACTGCCGCGCGAGCTGGGCCGCCTCGCGGCAGGTGGCCGCGTCGCACGACGGGTGGCCGCGCCGCGTCGCGGCCTCGCACCAGCGTTCGCCGATCCGCAGCGTGCCCGCGTCGTCGAGGGGCTCGAGCCGGAGCATCGCGAGCGCCGTGCGCACGCGCGGCGAGCGCAGCAGCAGCCGCTCGAGCGGCTGCGGGCGCGTCTCGCCGAGCACGCGCACGGTGCCGCGCTCGAGCGAGGGCAGCAGCAGGTCGAGCACCGACGAGGGGTCCGCCAGCGTCGCACCGGCGTACGCCAGCTCGTGGAACGAGGGCACGATCCACAGCACGTCGCGCCCCGAGAGCGCCTCGATCAGCCCGCGCATGCGGCCTTCGAGCTGGCCCACGAACGACTGGCCGGCGAGCAGGTCGGCGGCCGACGCCTCGAACACGACCCAGCCCGCGCGCTGCAGGCGGCGGGCGACCTGGCGCAGGATCGCGGTCTTGCCCGTCCCGCCCTCGCCGGTGAGCAGCACGCCGCGGTGCTCGGGGCCGGTGAGCCGCGCCTCGATCTCGCGCAGCACGCCCTCGTGCCCCTCGTGCGGCGTCGCCTCGAGGTCGTCGCCTTCCTCGGGCAGCGGGTCCCACACGCGCCCGACGCCGCGCAGCGCGTCGACCGGCACGCGCTGGCGCTGGCCGCTGCGGACCTCCTCGACCATCGCCGGCGGCAGGTGGGCCGCCAGCCGCTCGACCGCGGCCTCGACGAAGGCGCGCTGCGGCGGGCTCATCGCGTCGAACTTGCCGCCGAAGGACTCGCCGGATTCGGCTTCGAGGCGCGTGCGAGCGAAGGCCTCGAGGGCCGGCAGCATCCGCTCGAGCAGCTCCTCGGTCTGCGGCGCGAGGGCGAGCAGCACGCGCACGAGCACGGGCGATCGGGCCCGCACCGAGAGCAGCTCGAGCGCGCGCTGGCGCGTCCACGGCCAGCCGCCCGCCTGCAGCCGCACGAGCGCGTCGACGGATCTCTCCACGTCCTCGAGCCGCCCCGCGGCCTCGGCGGCCATGAGCGCCACGATCGGGCCCTGCTCGAACGCGAACGGTTCGATCGCCGCGCCCGCGCGCAGCGCTTCGAGCACGAGGCCGACGCCGGCCTGGAAGTCGGGTTCCTCCCAGACGGGGTGGGGCGTCTGCGCCTCCTCGTACACGTCCCGCAGACGCCGCGCCAGCTCGAAGAGCGAGGGGCGGCGCAGCCCGAGCGCGATCAGCGCGCGATGGAGGAGGGGCGGGTTCGGCACGAGGCGAGGGTAGCGCGGCGGCGCGGCCGCGGGAAACGCGCGGCGCCCCGCCCGCGGCCGCGTCGCCGGCCGCGGGCCCGTGCTAGCATGCCGCGCGCGCCGCAGGCCGTTCGTTCCGCCGCCGCCGGCGCGCCGGACTCCCGTCGCCGCCCCGGAGAACGCCGACCATGCTCCTGACCGTCGCCGCCCTCGTCGTCCTCGTCGCCGTCGTCGTCGCGGTGCTCTTCAACGGGCTCGTCGGGTTGCGCAATCGCGCCGCGGCCGCGTGGTCCGACATCGACGTGCAGCTCGCGCGCCGCCACGACCTGGTGGGCAACCTCGTCGAGACCGTGAAGGGCTACGCGCAGCACGAGCGCGAGACGCTCGAGCGGGTGACCGAGGCGCGCACGCTCGCGATGCGCGCGCGCGAGGGCGGCCCGCGCGCGGCGGGCCCCGCCGAGGACGCGCTCGACGCGCGCGTGCGCTCGCTGGTCGCCGTCGCGGAGGGTTACCCCGACCTCAAGGCCAGCCAGGGCTTCGTCGAGCTGCAGCGCTCGCTCGTCGGGATCGAGGACCACCTGCAGGCCGCGCGGCGCTACTACAACGCCGTGGTGCGCGACCTGAACACGAAGATCGAGTCCGTGCCCGACGCGTTCGTCGCGCGCGCGTTCGGCTTCCGCGAGCGCGACTACTTCCAGCTCGCCGACCCGGCCGCCGCGCAGGCGCTGCGGGTGCGGCTCGAGGAGCGCGCGTGAGCCGCCGCGCCGGGCTCGCGCTCGGGCTGCTCGCCGCGGGGCTGCTGCTGGCCGCCGTGCCCGCCGCCGCCGATCGCGGCGGCTTCGTGATCCGCCACTTCGACACGCAGCTCACCGTGAAGCCCGACGCGAGCGTGCAGGTCGTGGAACGGCTCGAGGTCGACTTCGCCGAGCCGCGGCACGGGATCTACCGCACGATCCCGGTGCGCTACTCGGACCCGCGCGGCTTCGCCTACTCGCTCGGCCTGCGCGGCGTGCACGTGACCGACGACCAGGGCCGGCCGCAGAAGGCGAAGGTGGCGGACAACGGCCGCTACACGAACGTCCGCATCGGCGATCCCGGGCGCGAGGTGACGGGCCACGTGGTCTACGTGATCCGCTACGAGGTGCGCGACGCGCTCGGGCACTTCCCGGAGCACGACGAGATCTACTGGAACGCGACCGGCAACGAGTGGAACGCCACCATCGAACACGCGACGGCGAGCGTGCGCCTGCCGGCGCCGCTCACGCGCGCGCAGCTCGAGCTGGCCGGCTACACGGGCCGTTTCGGCGCGCGCGAGCACGCGGTGAACTTCGAGGTGCCGGAGCCGGGCCTCGTGCGCTTCGAGGGCACGGGCACGTTCGCGCCGCTCGAGGGGCTGACCATCGCGGTCGGCTGGCCGCACGGGCTGGTCACGTTTCCCTCGCCATGGGCGCGTGCCGGCGCGTTCGCGGTCGACAACCTGGTGCTGTTCGCCCCGCTCGCGTGGCTCGCGTGGCTCGTGAACCGCTGGCGGCGCAGCGGGCGCGACCCCGAGCCGCTCGGCAGCGTGATGGTGCAGTACGAGCCGCCGCCCGGCATCACGCCCGGCGGCGCGGGCACGCTGATCGACGAGTCGGCGGACCTCGCGGACGTCACGGCGACGGTCGTGGACCTGGCGATCCGGCGGCACCTCACGATCCGGGCCGAGTCGCGCGAGCGGCTGTTCGGGCTCGCGCACCACGACGAGACGGTGTTCCAGCGCGAGAGCGCGCCGCCGGGCGACACGCTCGCCGTGCACGAACAGAGGATCATGGACGGGCTCTTCGCCTCGGGCGACACGGTGGACGCCTCCGCGCTCGCGAATCGCTTCTACGCGCACCTGCCCGGCATCCAGGCCGCGCTCTACCAGCACCTGGTCACGCGCGGGCTCATGGAGGAGTCGCCCGAGGCCGTGCGCGGCCGTTTCGTGGTGCACGGCTTCCTCGCGGGGCTCGCGACCGGCGTCGCGGGCGCGGCCTGGATGACGCTGCGCGGCATCCCCGACCCGGCCCGCGTCCTCGTGCCCGTCGTGGCCGGCGTGCTCTCGCTGGTGCTGTTCGGCGTCTTCGCCGGCGCGATGCCGCGCCGCACGGCGGCGGGCGTGCGCGTGCGCCGCTGGTCGCTGGGCTTCCAGGAGTTCGCACGGCGCGTCGAGGGCGAGCGCCTCGAGCGCGAGGCCGCGGACCCGCGCGCGACGTTCGAGAAGCTGCTGCCGTTCGCGATGGCGCTCGGCGTGGCCTCGAGCTGGGCGCGCAGGTTCGAGGGCATCTACCAGGGTTCGCCGCCGGCGTGGTACGTCGGCACGCACCCGGGCGGCGGCTTCTCGACGCACGCGTTCGAGCGCAGCCTCGCGTCCTCGATGGCCCGCACCGGCCGGACGATGACCGCATCGCCCCGCTCCTCGAGCGGCTCGGGCGGCGGCGGCTCGTCCGGCGGCGGCGGCGGCGGGGGAGGCGGCGGC
>CAZIXL010000210.1:4041-5734 GCA_964542885.1 uncultured bacterium | reverse complement strand
TGGCCGCGATCACGAACCTGCTCATCCTGATCGAGGGCTTCCCGACCTACGGCGGCCTGGCCGGCCGCGACCTCGAGGCCATCGCGCGCGGCCTGCGGGAGGTGCTGAACGAGGACTACCTCGCGTTCCGCATCGGCCAGGTGGCGCACCTGGGCGAGCTGCTGGACGAGGCGGGCGTGCCGATCGTGAAGCCGGTCGGCGGGCACGCGGTGTACGTCGACGCGAAGCGTTTCCTGCCGCACGTGCCGCAATCGCAGTTCCCCGGCCAGGCGCTGGTCGCCGCGCTCTACCGCGACTACGGCATCCGCGCGGTCGAGGTGGGCAGCCTCATGTTCGCCCACCGCGACGAGGCCACGGGCGAAGTCGTGTACCCGCGGCTCGAACTGGTGCGGCTGGCGGTGCCGCGGCGCGTCTACACGACCGAGCACATGCGCTACGTGGCCGAATCGGTCATCGAGCTGCACAAGGGCCGCGACCGGCTGCGCGGGCTGCGGATCACCTGGGAGGCCCCGGTGCTGCGCCACTTCACGGCGCGGCTCGAGGAGATCGAGGGCAGCGAAGTGGGGGCGGCGCGCTGAAGGCACGCGCCCGGCGCGCCGGCGGCCCCGGCGCGGGGAGGAAGGGGTCATGAAGGTCTGGAATCGCGGCTTCACGCTGACGTGGCTCGGACACAGCGCGTTCGAGCTGGTCACGAAGGGCGGCACGACCGTGCTGTTCGATCCCTGGCTCGCGGGCAACCCGTCCACGCCCGACGCGCGGCGAGTTCCCGCGAAGGCCGACGTCATCGCGCTCTCGCACGCCCACGGCGACCACGCGAGCGAGGTCGTGCCGCTCGCGAAGCGGCTCGGCTGCACGGTGGTGTGTGCGCACGAGGTGAGCGAGTGGCTGGGCACGCAGGGCGTGACGACGTCGATGGGCATGGGCAAGGGCGGCACGGTGCGCGCGGCAGGGCTGGCGTTCACGATGACGCACGCCGTGCACTCCTCGAGCTTCGACATGGCCGGCATGGCGTACGCGGGCGGCGAGGCCGGCTACGTGGTCACGCTCGAGGACGGCTTCCGGCTCTACTTCGCCGGGGACACGGGACCGATGGCCGACATGCTGGTGATCGCCGAGCTCTACGCGCCGGATCTGGCGCTCCTGCCGATCGGCGACCTGTACACGATGGGCCCGCGCGAGGCCGCGTGGGCCGCGCACAAGCTGGGCTCGAAGTGGATCGTGCCCATGCACTACGGCACGTTCCCGCCGCTCACCGGCACGCCCGACGCGCTGCGCGCCGAGCTGAAGGCGCGCGGGTGCGCAGCCGAGGTCGTGGCCCCGAAGCCGGGCGAGCCGGTCGAGTAGCCCGGCCGGCTCGCGCGCTCGTCCGCGGCCGCAGGCCGCGGCGCGTCAGGCGATCACGCCCGCCTTGCGCAGGCCCGGCACGATGCCGCTGCCGATCGAGCGGCGCAGTGCGTCGGCCGACGACGGGTTGGTGCTCTCGACGGTGGCCGCGTAGACCATCCGGCCGCCCGCGGCCGCGTCCCACACGGTCACCTGCTCGCGCAACGTGTGGTCGGTGGCGACGTAGCCGTGGTGCCAGCGCCCGCGGTACACGATCCGGTCGCGGCCGTTCCACGGGTTGTAGTACTCGCGCGGGACGACGCTCCGCCAGCCCGGCACCCAGTACGTGTCCTTCGTCGCCTTGAGCGGC
>CAZIXL010000210.1:0-4031 GCA_964542885.1 uncultured bacterium | reverse complement strand
GCTTGAGGACGATCGCGGCGTCGAGCTGCTGGTTGCCGAGCGCGTCGTCGAGCGCCTTCTGGTTCGGGACGCCGGCGGGGAAGAGCGTGTACGACGAGACCGCGCGCAGGCCGGAGCGTTCGAGCTGCGCCTGGACGTCGTCCTCCCAGAGCCGGCGCTGCACCGGGTCCTTGCGCTGCGAGACCACCAGGAACGAATGCGCCGTTCCGGCGGGTCGGTTGGGGTCCGACCACACGCCGACCACGCGTGCGTCGGTACAGCCCGCGACGAGCACGCCGAAGCCCGCGATGCCCAACCACGCGAGCGCCGTTCGGGACCACCTTCCGGGTTTCATGACCTGCCCTCCTCCTGGCCGCGGCCGGACACTGCGCACTGCCCGTGAACGACCGCGAATGCAGCATCGCGAGTGCCAGAGGCGGCCGGCGCGGCGAAGTGGGCCGGGCGTCGTGAACAGAACGAGGTCCTGACGTGGCGGCGCGCCGCCGGGTTGTCCCGGGGCGTCCAGCGCGCGCCGCGCGGTGGCCGCCAGCGGCCAGCGCGGGACCGGCGGCCTGTCAGGACTGTGACGTGAGCACGGCGAACACGTCGTAGAGCGCGTGCACGACGATCGCCGTGGTGGTGTTCGAACGGGCGCGAACCACGCCCAGCAGCACGCCGAGCAGCGCGATCGTCACCATGCCGAACCACGTGTACTGCACGTGGCCGCACGCGAACAGCACCGCCGTGAGCAGGATGCCGAGGCGCGGCTGGAGCGCGCCGCGCAGCATGACCTCCTCGCCGACGCCGGCGCTCAGGCCCAGCACGAGCGCGGTCGCGACGGGGATGTCGGCCGCGATGATCTGCGTGGCCTGCTTGTCCAACTCGTGCAGGGCGGGGAAGACCGACTGCTGGAGCGCCTCCATGCCGGCGTTGATGCCCACGGCGCCCACGAACCCGAGCACGATCCACGGCAGGTGCTCGACCCGAATGGGCCCGAGCCCGAGCCGTTCGGCGGTGGCCCGTGTCCGGCGCCGCACGAGCCAGCCCACGCCGGCCAGCGTCACCGCGATCTCGCCCGCGAGCTGCGAGACCAGGCCGCCCGCCTCGGCGAGCGGCGTGGGGCTCTGGCGCATGGCCTCGAGCAACTGCGGCTGCAGCGCCTGCATGGGCGGCGGCAGCAGCAGGCCCAGCACCACGAGGCGCGCCGCCAGGCGGCGCGTGCGGCCGACCTCGCGCCCGTCGCGGAAGAGCAGCGCGGCGACGGGGTCCGCGACCGGGTGCGCGATCAGCAGCACGGCGACCGCCGCCGCGCCGTAGCTCCAGTACTCGGCGAAGCGGAAGGCCGCGGAGTCGCCGAGCTGGCTCGCGTACACGCCGATGCCCACGTAGGTGAGCGCGCCGAAGCCCGGCACGATCGCGCTGAGCAGCACGCGCACGATCGTCCCCGCGGCGCCCGGGTCGGGCAGCAGTTCGCGCGCCCACTGGCGGATCGAGTCGGGCGCGATCGACGCGTCGCTCGCCTGGGCCAGCGCGAGCAGGCCGGCGCCGGCGACGAAGATGGCCGCCTCGCCGTGGCCCAGCAGGACGCTGAGGAGCGAGCCGATCGCGATCGCCATGGTCCAGATCAGCAGCCCCTGCTGCGTCGACGGCGCCTCGGGAGCGGGTGCCGATCCGCCCGGCGGGGCGCCGGCGTCGGGCTCGAGCGGCGGGGGCACGGGCTCTCGCCCGTCGGGAGGCGCTTGCGTCGGGTCCATGAGCCCGCGAGCATAGGCGCTCGACGACGGAGGGTCCACGCGTGAACGTGAACGTGCTGTTGTTCGCCCAGGCGAGGGAGCGGGCCGGATGCGCCCGCCTCGCGCTGGCACTCGAGGCCGGGGCGAACGTGCGCGACGCGCTCGACGCGATCGAGCGCGCGCATCCCGACCTGGCCGCGCTGCGGCCGCACCTGGCGGTGGCGGTGAACGGGGCGGTGGCGCGCGAAGGCGACGCGCTGGCCGACGGGGCCGAGCTGGCGCTGCTGCCGCCGGTGAGCGGGGGCTGAGCGTGGCGGCCGCGAAAAGGAACGCCGCGCCGCGGGCCGGCCGCAAGCCCGCCTGGACGATCGCGCCGCTCACGCCGGCGCGCTGGGACGATTTCACCGAACTCTTCGGCCCGAAAGGCGCCTGCGCCGGCTGCTGGTGCACGTGGGCGCGCCTCGGCTCCGCCGACTACCGCGCGCGCAAGCCGGCCGCGCGGCGCGCGCTCATGCGCCGGCGCGTCGCCAAGGGCCCGCCGCCCGGGCTGATCGCCTACGAGGACGGCCGCCCGGTGGGCTGGATCGCGATCGCGCCGCGCGGCGAGTTCGCACGGCTTTCGACGTCGAAGGTGATGGGCCCCGTGGACGAGCGGCCCGTGTGGTCGGCGCCCTGCTTCTTCATCGCGCGCGAGGCCCGCGGCCGCGGGCTCACGGTCGCGCTGCTCGAAGCCGCGTGCGCCTTCGCGGCGCGCCACGGCGCCACGCTGGTCGAGGGCTACCCGATCGACCCGGGCACGCAGCGCGTGGTGCCGACGTTCGCGTGGCACGGCCTCGCGCCCGCGTTCGCCGCGGCGGGCTTCCGCGAGGTCGCGCGACGCTCGCCCACGCGGCCGGTCGTGCGGCGCGCCGTGCGCGCGCGCGGGGGAGCCGCGCGTGGCTGAGCTCGTGCACGGCCGCATCGACGACGCCGCGCTCACCGCGGGGGCGGCGCGCGCCGACTGCGGCGCGATCGTGACGTTCCTCGGCACCACGCGGAACCACCACGAGGGCCGGCGCGTCGCGCGCCTCGAGTACGAGGCCTACGAGCCCATGGCGCTCGCCGCGCTCGGGGCGATCGAGACGGCGGCCGTCCGGCGTTTCGAGATCGCCTCGTGCGCGATCGTGCACCGGCTGGGCGAGGTGCCCGCCGCCGAGGCCAGCGTGGTCGTGGTCGTCGCCGCCGCGCACCGCGGCGCGGCGTTCGACGCCTGCCGCTGGGCGATGGACGAGCTCAAGCGCGCGGTGCCCATCTGGAAGAAGGAGCACTTCGAAGGCGGCGGCGCCGAATGGGTGCAGGGGCACCGGCTCGAAGGGGAGTGACGCGGGACCCTCAGCGCCCGAACGCCTGCAGCGCGGGCAGGGCGCGGCCGGTCGAGTCGAAGAGGGCACAGTTCTCCCACGGCGAGCCGTTGCGTGGCGCCGCGATCCATGCGGGCTCCCACCACCACGTGCCCGCGCCGCGGCCGCCGGGCGCGCGCGCGACGGCGCGGCGCACGGCGCGTGCGAACGCGGCCTGGCCCTGCGGGGTCGCGGGCCAGCCGCGCAACTGGGCGGGCTCGCCGACCGGGTTGTGCGTGTCGTCCATCGCGCGGAGCGTCCACGGGTACGCGGTCTCGACCACCATGACGTCGCGGCCGAAGCGTGTCGCGAGCGCGGCGATGTTTTTCGCCAGGTCCGCCACCGAGCCGTGCCACCACGGGTAGTACGAGACGCCGATCACCTCGAAGGGCACCCCGTGGCGGATCGCCTGCGCGTAGAACCACGCGCAGCGGTCGGCATCGCCCCCGGCCGAAACGTGCAGCAGGCGCTGCACGCGCGGCGCGCCTTCGCGCGCGCCGTCCGCGGCGGCGCGCAGCAGCGTGGCGAACGCCTCCCAGCCGTCGTCGCCCCGGCCGAGCCGGCCGGTGTCCCACAGCAGGCCGCCGTCGACCTCGTTGCCGAGTTGGATCCACTCGGGCGTGGCGCCCGCCGCGACGCAGTCGGCGACGAGGTCGCGCGTCCACGCGCGCACGCTGTCGGCCAGGACCGGCAGGGGCAGGCCGCGCCACGCGGCGGGCGGCGACTGGTGGCCCGGATCCGCCCAGGTGTCGGAGAAGTGCGGGTCGAGCAGCACGCGCAGGCCCCGCGCATGCGCGCGGCGGGCGAGCGCGACCGCCTCGGCGACCCCGCACGCGCCGTCCGCGGGCGAATGCCAGACGCGCAGCCGCACCGCGTCGACGCCGGCCGCGCGCAGCAGCGCCAGGGCGGCCGCCGTCGTGTCCGCCGCGCGAAAGACGCC
>CAZIXL010000209.1:3402-5810 GCA_964542885.1 uncultured bacterium | reverse complement strand
GCTTCCTCGCCCCGTTGCTCGCGCTCGGGGTGTTCGCATTCGTGCTCGTGCAGACGCTGGGCGCGCTGCAGGACTCCGGCGTGTGGCGCTTCTCGGGGCGCCACGCGCTCCCGGCGCCGCCCGACCCGCTGCTGGCGCTCGACGGCGTGCTCGCCCGCCAGCAGGCGGCCTCGTTCGCCGGCGGTGCGCGCGACCCGTTCGCGTTCGGCGCCGCGCCCGCACGCACCGAGGAGGTGCGCCCCGTCGTGCGTCGCCCGGTCGTGCCCCCGCCGCCCGCGGTGCCCGTGCTGACCGCGATCGTCTACGATGCGGACCCGCGCGCGATCGTGCGCTGGCAGGGCCACGACTACACGGTCCACGCGGGCGCCCTGTTCGACGAGTTCGTGGTGGTCTCCATCGCCCGCGACCAGGTCGTGCTCCGTCGCGGATCCGAAGACATCGTGCTGCGACGCCAACCCCAGGGAGATTGAGCGTGAACGCCCTTCGCAACGTCCTCGCCGCCGCGCTCGCGGCCCTCGTGCTGGCCGCGCCACCGGCGCGGGCGGCCATGTCCCAGCTCGTGAGCCTCGAGGCCTCGCAGGCCAGCCTGCCCGAGGTGCTCCGGGTGCTCGCCGACAAGGGCGGCTTCAACCTCATCACGGGTCCGTCCGTCACCCCCAGCAAGATCACGATCCAGATGAAGGACGTGCCGGTCGAGCAGGCCGTGAACCTGGTCGTACGCGCCGCCGGGCTCGCCTACGAGCGGATCGGCAACTCGATCCTCGTGACGGACGCCGCGTCGCTCAAGGAGGAGACGGGCCTCTCGTCGTACATCGTCGACCTCAAGTACGCCGACGCCGCCGAGATGAAGGAGGCCCTCAAGGGCCTCACCGACCAGATCGAGATCGACAAGAGCGGCAACCGGCTGATCGTCGTCACCAGCCCGCGGATCATCTCGGAGATCGAGGAGATCGTCGCCGAGATCGACAAGCCGGCGAAGCAGGTGCTGCTCGAGGCGCGCATCGTCGAGGTGTCGACCGACGACTTCAAGAAGCTCGGCATCGACTGGGACCTGCTCAGCCGCCAGGGTTTCATGTTCGTCGAGGGCAACTACGACTCGTTGCAGGGCGGCGAGAGCTCCGACCAGATCCGCGGCCTGAAGATCTTCCCCAACACGCCGGGCACGAACGACATCTTCAAGCTGGGCAACTTCAGCCGCGTCGCGCAGGTCTACCGCGTGGCGATGGACCTCGCGATCCAGAACGGCAACGCCCGCGTGCTGGCCAATCCCAAGATCGCGACGCTCAACGGCCGCGAGGCGACCATGCTGGTCGGCCAGCGCATCCCGTTCGTGATCAGCGGGACCGTCTTCGCCGGCGGCGGCGCCGCCCAGACGCAGCAGGTGCAGCGCGAGGAGGTCGGCGTGAAGCTCGCGATCACGCCGCTCATCAACGCCGACGGCTACATCACGACCGTCATCAAGCCCGAGGTCAGCTCGGTCACGGGCTTCAAGGGCCAGAACCAGGACCTGCCGGTCGTGGCGACCCGCCAGGCTTCGACCACGGTGCGCCTGCGCGACGGCGGCTCCGTGATCATCGGCGGCCTGCTGAGCGAGGAACGCACCACGGCCACCACGAAGCTGCCGATCCTCGGCGACATCCCGGTCCTCGGGCTGCTGTTCCAGCACACGGCCTCGACGGTGTCGAAGAAGGACCTGGTGATCGAGGTGACCCCGCACATCATGCCCGACCAGCCCTGATCCCGGGCGGCGCCCAGTGGGCGGCGCGCCGCGGCGGTGGCCGTCAGAGCCGCGGCATGCCGTGCACGTGCAGCGTGCCGGCGATCCAGCCGACCCAGGCGCCGACGGCCATGGCCAGCGCCACGGTCACGAGCCCGAGTCCGGCGGTGGAGAGCGCGGGGGTGTGCCGCCGATACCGGTACAGCCTCCAGATGAGCAGCGGCACCAGGACGCCCTTGACCGCGACGAACCAGAACCAGTGCTGCTGCGCCAGTCCGGCCAGCAGCGGATTCCCCTCGCGGTTGCCGAGCCAGTGGATGCCGACGGCGGTCGCGAAGAGGTCGAAGCTGTTGGCCACGATGGCGAGGAAGAGCAGCACCTGCATGTGTGAGACCCGCGTGGTTCGTTGGTCGCGCCTCGAATGCGCGCCGATTCTCCCAGAGCGACCGGACCGCCTCAACGGTTTCGTGCGCCGGGAGCCGGCGTGAGCTTCGACCTTTACATCGGCCTGTCGGCCGCGCTACTTGGGCTCGTGATGGGCAGCGGCGTCACCGCCCTCGCCTGGCGCGTGCCGCGCGGCGAATCGTGGGTCCACGGCCGCTCGCGCTGCCCCGGCTGCGGGCCCGGGCTCGGCGCGCTCGACCTGGTACCCGTCGCTTCGTGGCTCGCGAGCCGCGGCCGGTGCCGCCAC
>CAZIXL010000209.1:0-3392 GCA_964542885.1 uncultured bacterium | reverse complement strand
CCACTGCGGCACGAAGGTGAGCGCGCGTTACCCGCTCACCGAGTTGGCGTGCGCCGCCTGGGCGGTGCTCGCGCTGCGCCACGTGGGGCTGGTGCCGGCGCTCCCGTTCGTGGCGGTGTGGGGCTTCCTGCTGGTCGCGCTCTTCTGGATCGACCTCGACTTCCAGCTGCTGCCCGACGTGCTCACGCTGCCCGGCGCGCTCGTCGGCCTGGCCGCGGTGCTGCTCGGGCCGCCCCTGCACTTCGACCCGCTCGAATGGGCGATCGTCGCGGCGCTGCGGCTGCATCCCGGCTCGTTCGCGGCGAACCTCGTCGGCGCCGTACTCGGGGTGCTGGTCGGGGCGGGCCTGCTGTGGCTCGTGCGCGAGGCCTACTTCGTGGTGCGCAAGGTCGAGGGCATGGGCTTCGGCGACGTGAAGCTGGGCCTCATGTTCGGCGTGCTGCTCGGCGCCTGGGGCTCGCTCGTGACGATCTTCCTCGCCGCGTTCGCGGGCGCGCTCGTCTCGCTCGTGCTCGTGGCCCGCGGCCGCGCCGACAGCCGGACCGCCCTGCCGTTCGGGACCGTCCTCGCGCCCGCCGCCATGGCCGCGCTGCTCTGGGGCGACCCGCTGCTGCGCTGGTACCTCGGCATTTTCCGCTGAGCGCGCCGGGCCCCTGCCGCCCCGGGCGGCGTTGACCCCGCCGCGCTCCCCGCGGCAGACTGCGCCCTCTTCCCACCTCCGGAGACCCGCCATGGCCCGCTCGCGCCTCACCGGCATCGGCTTCCACGTGCCGCCCCGCGTCGTCACGAACCACGACCTCGAGACGCTCATGGACACGAGCGACGCGTGGATCGTGGAGCGGACCGGCATCCGCGAGCGCCACTTCGTGGACCCGGGAACGGGCTCGAGCGAACTGGGGATCGAGGCCGCGCGCAAGGCGCTCGCCGATGCCGGCCGGACGCCGGCCGACGTGGACTTCGTGATCTTCGCGACCACGACCTCGGACTGGATGGTCCCCGGCAACGGCGTGATCGTGCAGCAGAAGCTCGGCCTGGCGAACGTGGGCGCGCTCGACGTGCGCAACGCGTGCAGCGGCTTCCTGTACGCGCTCTCGGTCGCCGACGCGTTCGTGCGCATCGGCCGCTACCGCTGCGTGCTCGTCATCGGCGCCGAGGTCCAGAGCACCGGCCTGGACCTGAGCACCAGGGGCCGCGACATGGCCGTGCTGTTCGGCGACGGCGCCGGCGCCGCCGTGGTCGAGCCCTCCGACGGCGAGCGCGGCGTGCTCGCGTGGGCGTTGCACAGCGAGGGGGCCGGCGCGCAGGACCTGTGGTGCGAGGCGCCCAGCTCGATCGTGCCCGGGCGCGTGACGCACGCCATGCTCGACGAGGGCCGCCACCATCCCGGCATGAACGGCCGGCAGGTGTTCAAGAACGCGACCACGCGCTTCCCCGAGGTCATCCACGAGGTGCTCGCCGAGTGCGGCCACACCCTCGACCAGGTCGCGCTCATCGTGCCGCACCAGGCCAACAAGCGGATCGGCGACGCCGTCGGGCAGAGGCTCGGGGTGCCGCCGGAAAAGGTGTTCCAGAACATCGACCGCTACGGGAACACCACGGCCGCGAGCATCCCGATCGCGCTGACCGAGGCGCGCGACGCCGGGCTCGTCAAGCCGGGCGACCTCGTCGTGCTGGCGGCGTTCGGCGCCGGCTTCGCCTGGGGAGCCTGCGCGCTGCGCTGGTAGGACCTTGTCACATGCCGGTAACACGCCGGTCGTGTTGCCGATACTGCCGACGGGCGATTCTCCGCCGCGGTACGCGGCCCGAGGACCGGGCCGACGTGAGGCCGCCCACCGGAGACCGGATCGCATGCGCATCCTCCCCGGCGCCGCCCTGCCCGCCCTGCTCGCCATCGCGGTCACGGCGCACGCACAGGACGACGCCACCCCTGCCCCGGATTCGACCATCAGCCGACAGGAAGTGCAGGCCATGTTCGACGGGTTCGGCGAACAACTCGGCGCCATGCAGGCCGACCTCGACAAGCTCAAGAAGTTCAAGTTCTCGGGCTACGTCCAGGTGCGGCTCGAGGCCGGCGAAGCGAGCACGGACAGCGTCCGGGTCACGAACGCCTCGTCGAGCTCGGCCGGCACGATCGCGCCCGGCAACCTGTCGCGCTTCTACGTCCGCCGCGGCCGGCTCAAGCTGACCTACGATGCGGGCCCGCTCTCGAAGGCGGTGCTCTACGTGGACGGCGGCGCCGACCGCACCGTGCGGCTGCTCGAGGCCTACGTCACGCTCGCGGACCCGTGGACGCCGATGCACGACCACACGCTCTCGATCGGCCAGTTCAACGTGCCGTTCGGCTGGGAGATCGAGCGCTCCTCGAGCGTGCGCGAGCTGCCCGAGCGCTCGCGCGCCGAGAACGTGCTGTTCAGCGGCGAGCGCGACCGCGGTGTGCGGCTCGACAGCCAGTGGAACGAGCGCTTCTCCACCACGTTCGCGCTGCTGAACGGCGGGGGGATCAACAGCGCCGATTTCCCGACCACCGACCCGACGCGCGCCAAGGACTTCGTCGCCCGCGCGCGCTGGTCGCAGGGCACCTGGGACGTGGGCGCCTCGTGGTACGAGGGCCGGCAGGTGACGCCGCTCACCGGGCCCGACGCGCAGACCGACAAGCGGCGTCTGGGCGCCGACGCGCAGCTCTACTTCACCACGCCCGGGCTGGGCGGCGGGAGCCTGAGGTTCGAGGGCTACGCAGGCCACGACGTCAACGCGGACTCGCTCAAGGCGCTCGTCTCGGGCGCGAGCGGCGCGCGGCTGCCGGTGCCCGGACGCGACCTCTCCCACCTCGCCACCGACGTGCGCGGTGGCTACGCGATGCTCGTGCAGGGCGTCGGCGAACGGGTGCAGCTCGCCGCGCGCTTCGACACCTGGGACCCCGACGTCGACGTGGCGCACGACCAGTACCGGCGGCTCGGGTTCGGGGTGAACGCCTTCTACGACGGCTTCACGCGCGTCACGCTCGCGTACGACGCCGTCACGACCGACGCGCCGGCCGGCGGAGGCCGTTACCGGGATCCCAAGGACAACCTGTGGACCTTCCAGGTCCAGCACAAGTTCTAGGCCCGCAGGACCGGCCGCCCGCCCGATGCGGGCGCGCGGGTCCTCCGGACCAGCCCAAGGAGACGAGATGAATCGCATCGCCCGCATCGCCATGGTCCTGGCCGGCGCCTCGCTGCTCGCCGCGCCCGCGCTCGCCAAGCCGCTCACGGTGAAGGGCTCCGACACGATGGTGATCCTCGGCCAGCGCTGGGCCGAGGCGTACATGAACGCCAACCCCGGCCAGGTGATCATGGTCACCGGCGGCGGCTCGGGCACCGGCATCGCGGCGCTCATCAACGGCACGACCGACA
>CAZIXL010000208.1:0-5828 GCA_964542885.1 uncultured bacterium | reverse complement strand
CGCATGCGGAAGTACAGCAGGCTCGCTTCCTTCACCCACGCGTGCGTCGTCCACGCGCCGCCGGGCGACGCGGGCGGTGACGCCACGCGCACGTCGCCGGCGTCGAGCGCCGCCATCGTGCCCTCGACGGCGCCGCGCAGCTCCGGCGCGTCGAGCGCCAGCTCGCCGGCCCAGCCGCGCGTGACCCTGGCCTCCCAGTCCGCGAGCGGGTAGCCGGCGGCGGCGATCGCCGACGTGGCGGCGGTCGGCGCCGCGCTCACGCGAGCGCCGCCATGCGCGCGATCGCCTCGCGGCACTGGGCGAGCGTCGGCACCAGCGCCCAGCGCACGAAACCCTCCCCCCCGCGGCCCAGGTAGGAGCCCGGCGTGACGACGACGCCCAGCTTGAGCAGCGACTCGACGAACGCCTCGTCGTTCCCGCCGGGCACCTGCATCCACAGGTAGAACGTGGCCTCGCTCGCCTCGGTCTTCCAGCCGCGCTTCGCGAACTCGGCCAGGAAGAGCGAGCGCTTGGCGGCGTACTTCGCGCGCAGCTCGCCGGTGTGTGCGTCGTCGTTCCACGCCGCGATCGCCGCGTCCTGCACGAAGTCGGGCGTCGCCGCACCGACGTTCGGGCGGAAGCGCCGGAGCGCGTCCATGAGGCGCGCCTCGCCGGCCAGGAAGCCGCTGCGGTAGCCGGTCATCGCGCTGCGCTTGGACAGCGTGTACATGGCGATCACGTTCTCGAGCCCGTGCCGGAGCAGCGTGGGCGGCGGGCCGCCGTCGAAGTAGAGGTCGCAGTAGGCCTCGTCGCTCACCACCCAGTAGCCGTGCCGGCGCGCGTGCGCGACGATGCGCCCGCCCTCCTCCACCGACAGCACCGAGCCGGTCGGGTTGTGCGGCGAGTTGAGCCACAGCAGCGCGGTGCGCGCCCAGACCTCGTCGGGCACGCGCTCGGGACGGAACTTCCAGCCGTCCTCGCTGCGCAGCGGCGTGAAGTACGCCTCGGCGCCGGCGAAGCGCGCGCCACCCTCGTACACGGGATAGGCCGGCGTCGGGATCACGACCGTCTTCTTCGGGCCCGCCGGGTCCACGACGGCGAACGCCATGTTGAACACGGCCTCCTTCAGGCCGTTCGCGGGCAGCACGTGCATCTCGGGGTCCACCGTCACGCCGTGGCGGCGCGCGAGCCACGCCGCGCACGCGGCGCGCAGCTCGGCCTTGCCGGTCGTGGCCGGGTAGCTCGAGACCACGGGCACGTTCTTGAGCAGCGCCTCGCGGATGAAGCCGGGCGTCTCCTCGCGCGGGTCGCCCATGCCGAAGTTGATCGTGGCGAGGTCGGCCGGCTGCAGTTCCTTCCGGCGGCGCTCGAGCTTCACGAACGGGTACTCGCCCGTGCCGGTGAGCAGCGGGTGGAGCGGCGCGGGAACGGCCGCGGCCGCGGGCCGCGACGGGGCGGTGCTCATCTATTCCTCCGTGGTCAGGAACCGGGCGAGCGTGTCGTGCACGACGCCCAGGTTCTCGATGGGGCAGTGTTCGTCGGCCCGGTGGCACAGCTCGGCCAGCCCGGGGCCGTAGTTGAACGCCGGGATCCCGGCGCTCGAGAAACGCGCGACGTCGGTCCAACCCTGCTTGCCGGCCACCTTCGCGCCGGCGCGACGCACGAACTCGGCGACGACCGGCTGATCGAGCGCCACGTGGCCCGGCGCCGCCTGGTCCACGACCGTGAAGCCGAAGTCCCCGGGCACGCGGGCGCGCACGTTCGCGATCGCCTGCTCGACGGTGGTGTCCGGCGTGAAGCGGTGGTTCAGGTTCACCACCATCTCGTCGGGAATCACGTTGCGCGCGCGCCCGGCGTGCAGCGTCGTGACCTGCAGCGTCTCGCGGTACTCGAGGCCCTGGATCGCGCGCGGCGTGACGGGCCAGCGCGTGATCTCGGCGAGCCACGCGGCGCCCTCGCCCACCGCGTTGCGCCCCATCCACGGGCGCGCCGCGTGCGCGGCCACGCCGGGCACGCGCACCTCGACGTTGAGGATGCCGTTGCAGCCCATCTCCACGTTGAGGTCGGTCGGCTCCATGACGATCGCGACCGCGGCGCCCTGCAGCCACGGGTTCTCCGGCAGGATGCGGCCGAGGCCGTTGTGCACCGCCGGCCCCTCCTCGGCGTCGTAGAAGACGCACGCCAGGTCGAAGCGCAGCGCGGCCGGGTCGAGCGATTCGGCGAGCGCGAGCATCACCGCGTCGCCCGCCTTCATGTCGGTCGTGCCGACGCCGTACAGCTTCCCGCCCTCGCGGCGCGCCTTCTCGTTGCCCTGCGGCGGCACGGTGTCGAGGTGGCCGACCAGCACGACGAGCGGCCGGCCGCGCCGGGGCCCGCGCCAGATCACGCCGTTGCCGCTGCGCGTCACCTCGCCCGTGCCGCGAGCGGCCAGGCGCTGCTCGACGAAGGCGGCGATTTCGGCTTCGTTGCCGGTGACGCTCGGGATGTCCACGAGCCGGGCGAGCAGGTCGGCGATCGAATCGGCGGTCGGAACGGGCGGCATCTCGAGGCTCCTGACGATGGGGTGCGCGGCGCGGAAAGGTAGCACCCGCTGCGAGCCGCGCGCGAGCCGCCGCGGGCCCGTCAGGCCGTCGTGCGCGCCCGGGCCGCGGCCCGCGGCCCGGAGGCCGAGAGGCGTTTCGCGTGCGCCCGCAGCAGGTCGCTCCGGGTCAGGATGCCGACGAGGCGGTGCGGCGCTTCGCGGGAGACGACCGGCAGGCGGCCGACCTGCTCGCGCACCATCGCGTCCTCCGCGTCGCGGAGCGACTGGTCCGCGAAGACCGCGACGGGCGGCCGCGCGACGAGCGAGCCGAGCGCGGCCCCGTCGGGCGCGCCGTGCAGGTCGCGCCGGGTGACGACGCCGAGCAGCGCCGGACCGTCGATCACCGGGTATCCCTGGTGCGTCGCGCCGGGCGCGCGCGAGTCGAGCCAGCGTCGGGCCTCGCCCACCGTCGTCGCGGCGTCGAGCGTGCTCACGGGACGGGACGCCGCCTCGCCCGCGCGCACGGTGGCCAGGAAGTCCGTCCCGTACTCGGCCAGCACCCGCGTACCCCGCCGCGCGAGCTTCTCCGTCATGATCGAGTCGCGCATCATCAGGGCCGAGACCAGGTAGCAGGACGAGCAGCCCGCGAGCAGGGGCAGCAGCCCGAGCGGCTGGCGCGTGGTCTCGAAGGCGAACACGATCGAGGCGAGGAGCGCGCGCGAGGAGCCCGCGAACAGGGCGGCCATCCCGACCAGGCCGGCGAGCCGCGGATCGATGCCGGCGTGCGGCAGCGCCGCGGAAGCGAGCGCACCGGCCGCGGCCCCGAGGGCACCCCCGATCGTGAAGAGCGGGGCGAGCGTGCCGCCGGAAGTGCCGCTGCCCAGCGCGATCGACCACGAGACGAACTTGCACACGCCCAGGCCGAGCAGCGCCCCGATGGCGAGCCGGCCCGCGAGCAGGTCGTCGATGTTCGAATAGCCCACGCCCAGCGTGCGGGGCGCGACGAGTCCCACGACGCCCACCACCACGGCCCCGAGCGCCGGCCACCACATCCAGTGGACCGGCAGCCGCTCGAACGCGTCCTCGATCGCGTAGACCGCGCGCGTCACGAACACGGACACCGGCCCGAGCAGCGCACCGAGCAGCACGTAGCACGCCATCGCCGCGCCCCCGGGGGGCTCGAGCAGCGGCATCGCGAAAGCCGGAGCCGTCCCGAGCAGCGCGAAGCGGCAGGCGGTCGCCGCGCTGGCCGCGAGCGCCACCGGGAGGATCGAGCGCGGCCGGAACTCGAACAGGAGCAGTTCGATCGCGAGCAGGACCGCGCTCACGGGACTCCCGAACGTCGCGGCCATGCCCGCGGCCGCGCCGGCGGCGAGCAGCGTCTTGCGCTCGTCGGCGTCGACCGGGATCCACTGCCCGAGCAGCGATCCCAGCGCGCCCCCGGTCGCGATGATCGGCCCTTCCGCCCCGAACGGTCCGCCGGTGCCGATCGCGATCGCCGAGGAAACCGGCTTGAGCAACGTCACGCGCGCCGGCACCCGGCTCTGGTGATGGAGCACCTGCTCCATGGCCTCCGGGATGCCGTGCCCGCGGATCGCCCGGGATCCGTAGCGCGCCATCAGCCCCACGCCGAGTGCGCCGGCGACGGGAACGGCCACCGCCCAGGCGCCGAGCGCGTGCCCGGCGGGCGACACGTCCCGCAGCGACAGCCGCCCGAAGTACGAGAGGTTGGTGACGAGCGCGATCAGCAGCGTCAGTCCCCGCGCCACGAGCGCGGCGACGCCCCCGAGCAGCGTGGCGATCGCGCACAGGCCGACGGTGCGTGCGCCCACGGCCGCGCTCTGGTGGGACGCGTGCGCGACGACGAGGCTGGCGCCGAGCGAGGGTGCGACGGGCAGGCCGTCGGTGGTCGAAGTGCGTGCGGGGTCGTCGGGCTTCATTCGGGCTCGAAGAACAGGACGGGCTTCGCGCCGGCGGGGCCCACCTGCCGCGCCAGCGCCCCGAGCGCGCGGGCCAGCGATCGCCGCTCGGCCGCGGGCAGCGTCGAGACCGCGGCGATGAGCCGTTCCTGAGGCATCGCGGGGGCGCCCTGCAGGACGCGCGCGCCGCGGGCCGAGATCGCGATCACCACGCGCCGGGCGTCGCGCGGGTCGGTACGCCGCCGCGCGAGCCCGCGGCGGCAGAGGCGCGCGACGACGACCGAGACCGAACTCTGGTGGGTGCGGGTCCGCCCGGCCAGCTCGTTGATCGACGCGGGACCCGACTGCAGCTGCTGCAGGAGGAACAACTGCGCCCCGGACAGGCCGGTCCGGCGCTCGGCCGCGCCCGCACCCGAGCGCAGCGCCTGGACGATGGTGCGCAGGGCGTCGAGCGCGGCCCGCGCGGCGGCGTCGGCGGGTCGCCGGGCGGCGGCTGATGTATGGGTTCCCATAGGAATCGGCACCCTAGCAGATCGCGACGCGGCGGCCAACGCCGTGCGCCCGCCCCCGCCCGGCGTGCGCTATCGTGCGCCGCGTGCGCACCCGCCCCGGCGCCCGGGGAGGGTCGCGGGAGGCCCGCATGACCCGTTCACCCCGCCGCCTGAGCAAGTCCCGGTTCTGCGCCGGGCTGCAGTGCGAAAAGCTCCTGTGGTGGAGCGCCCGCGAGCCGGACGCGCCCGAGCTGGTGCCGGATGCCGCGATGCAGGCGATCTTCGACCAGGGCCACGCGGTCGGGGCGCTCGCCCGCACCTACGTGCCCGGCGGCGTGCTGGTCGACGCGCGGCACGACGACTTCGAGGGCCGGCTGGCGCAGACCCGCGCCGCGCTCGATGCCGGCGCGCGCGTGCTGTACGAGGCCGGCTTCACCGCGGGCGGCGCCTTCGTCGCGGCCGACATCCTCGAGCGCGGCGCGGGCGGCTGGACGCTGGTCGAGGTCAAGTCGTCGACCTCGGTCAAGGAGGAGCACGTGCCCGACGTGGCCGTGCAGGTGCACGTCCTGCGCGCCGCCGGCCTCGACGTGCGCCGCGCCGAACTGATGCACCTCGACCGCGCGTGCGTCTTCCCCGACCTCACGAACCTGTTCGCGCGCGAGGACGTGACCGCCCGCGTCGAGGCGTTCCTCCCCGAAGTGCCCGCCCGCCTCGCGCGGTTCGCGGCGATGCTCGACGGCCCGCGGCCCGACGTGCCGATCGGCCCGCACTGCAGCGCGCCCTACGACTGCGCGTTCCGTTCCCGCTGCTGGCGGGAGGTGCCCGCCGACCACGTGACGAACCTCTACCTGGCCGGAAAGAAGGCGTGGGGCTGGATCGCCGACGGGCACGCGACGATCGGCGAGCTGCCCGAAGCGC
>CAZIXL010000207.1:0-5854 GCA_964542885.1 uncultured bacterium | reverse complement strand
GCGGCCTCGGCCGGGAGCGCCGCCTGCACGGGCGCGGACGGCTCGGCGCTCGCCGCGGGGCGGGCCGGCTGCGGCACCGCGGCCGGCACCGGCGGAATCGACGACACCTCGGCATGGCGGCGCGGCACGGGCGCGATCACCACCTTGCCGGCGGGCAGCGGCGGGATCGCGTGCGCCTCGTCGGCGCGCGAGGGCGGCGGCACCGCCGGCCTGGGCACCGGCGGGATCGCGAACGTCTCGTGCGCGCCCACCGGCTCGTGGTCGACCTCGAGCGGCTGGCCCGCCGAGCCCGCCGGCACTTCCGGCGAGATCACGGGCATCGCGTGCGAATCGGCGGCCTCGATCTCGGCGAGCAGGTCCTGGAGTCGCTGGTTGTTCACCGCGAACGCGCCCGAGGGCGTGTCCGCGTGCGGCGCCCCGCCGGCGGCGCCGAGAATCTCGGCGATGCCGGCGGGCTGCAGTCCCTGCGGGGGCGCGGGCGCACCGGCGGTCGGCGGCAGGGCGATCTCGGTCTGCTCGTGCGCGGGCTCGGAAAGGAGTCCGTCGTAGGCCGAAACCGGGGCCGTGGCGTCTTCGACCGGCTCGACGATCACCGGCTCGCTCTCGCGCGGGGCGCGGCGGCCGAATCCCATCACGCGCGCGAGCCAGCGCGCCACCGGGTGCTGCGGCTTCGGCGCCGGCGGCGCCTCGTCCTCCTCGACGGCTTCGATCGGCGCCTCGTCGTCGCGCACCGGCGCTTCGCCCGCCTCTTCCTGGACGTCGGGCTCGATCGTCACCGCTTCGGCGACGTCGCTCGCTTCCAGTTCGGGCGCCGGCTCGGCTTCCACGTACGGCTCGGCGGCGCCCGGCTGCTCGTACGGATGCGCGGCGAGGCCGGGCTGCTGGACGGGCAGCGACTCGGGCAGTTCGCGCGCCACGGCCTCGACCGCCTCGGCGAAGACCTCCTCGGGCGCTGCGGCCTCTTCGACCATGGCCACGTCGACGGGCGCCGGCGGCACCGGCGCCGCGTGGTCGGCGAACGCGTGCTCGCCGGGCAGGTCGCCGGACTCGGGACGCTCGGGAACCCACTCCGCCTCGAGCGACGCGGGCGCCCCGCCCCCTTCGTCGCCGTTCGGCCGGTACTCCAGCGTCACGACCACGTCGGCATCGGGGGCGAACACGGCCGCCCGCGCCTCGCGGCCCTCGTCGTCGCGAACGAGAACCCACTGCGGCTCGACCGGGTCGCCGTTCACGAGCACGTGCACGCGCGCCTCGCCGATCCAGCCGAGCGCGGCGCCTTCGGGGCGGTCGACGAACGCGCACGAGCACGGGCGCGGCGTGTCGAGCCGGTCCCACAGCTCGGCGTGCGAGAACAGCAGGCCGGTCAGCGCGTGATGCAGCAGCGCGGGGATGGCCCGCTGTCGGTCGTCGGCCCGCGAGGTTTCGACCGCCACGCCGGCCAGGTCGTGCAGCCAGCTCTCGAGTTCGTGATGGCTGAATCCCGCGGGAACGCCCAGAACGACCAGCTCGAGTTCCGCGCGGGAGATCCCGGCGGTCAGAACTTCACCACCCGTGCGCGCGGAAACGGCCCAGCGCGAGGCGGAAGTGCTGGCGAGTGTCATCGAGGGGCTCCTTCCCCATGGGGAGGACACGCACGCGTCGCTGCGAGCGGGCACAACGGCGGCACGCTAGCCAACGGCGTCGCAAGTGTCAACGGCAGACGGGGTTGTGGCATGGACCTTGCCCTGTCATGGGCGGCCAGCGCCCGGAATGACCTTCAAACCGTCCGATGGCCGGCGGAAGCGTTGCAAGTTGACGCTTCCTTGCGTTGCGAGATGCATGCCGCCCGCGTAGCGTGCGGGCTCGTGTGTGGAAGTGTGCAGAGGGACCTGCAGCCGGAGGCCTGAGCTCGAATGACCGATCGCATGACCTTTCGCGGCACTCTCCTGGCCGTCACCCTCGTCGCCGCGACCGCGGCGACCTGGCCGGCCGGGGCCCGGGCCGCCGACAGCGCCGCGCGAGGGCCCGTGGCCGCAACGGATTCCATCGCCGCTCCCCCGCGCGTGGCCCTGCCCGTGGTGGTGCCGGCCGAGCCCACGCCCTTCGTGCCCGAGTCCACCGAGGCCGAGGCGACCGCCGACGACGCCGTGCTGGACGCGCAGGCGATCGAGGACGTCCAGCTGCAGATGAACGCGGACGTGCTCAAGTGGGTCGAGTTCTACACCGGCGCCGGGCGCAGCACGTTCGAGCGCTGGCTGCGCCGCTCGGGCCGCTACATGGAACTCTTCCGCAGCGTGCTGCAGCGCGAGGGCCTGCCGCCCGACCTGGTGCACCTGGTGTTCGTCGAGAGCGGCTTCAACCTCAACGCGCGCTCGTACGCCGCCGCCGTCGGTCCCTGGCAGTTCCTGCGCTCGACCTCGCGGCTCTTCGGCCTGAACGTCAACCAGTGGGTGGACGAGCGGAAGGATCCCGAGAAGGCCACGGTCGCGGCGGCGCGCTACCTGAAACACCTCTACAGCATCTTCGGTGACTGGCCCCTGGCCATCGCCTCGTACAACGCCGGCGAGGGCACCGTGCTGCGCGCGATCAAGTCGCAGGGCACGACGAACTACTGGGACCTGCACCTGCCCCGCCAGACCGAGCAGTACGTGCCGCAGTTCATGGCCGCGCTCGCGATCTCGCGCGACCCGGTCAAGTACGGCTTCTCCGACGTCGAGCTGGACGACCCGATGCGCTTCGACGAGGTGTCGTTCAAGGGTGCGGTGGACCTGCGTTCGATCGCCAGGCTCGCCGACTGCTCGGTCGAGGACCTGCAGGAGCTGAACCCCGCGCTGCGCACCACGCGCATCGCCGGCACCGGCGGCATCACGACCCTGCGCGTGCCCGAGGGCAAGAGCGAGGCCATCCAGCAGCGGTTGTCCGAGGGCCAGAAGCTGCCCGCGGTGAGCCTCACCGTGCACCATCGCGTGCGCAGCGGCGAGACGCTGTCCCTGATCGGCAAGCACTACTCCGTCAGCGCGAGCGAGCTGGCCGAGCTGAACGGCATCACGAAGGCCAAGCTGCTGCGCACCGGCATGATGCTCGAGATCCCGTCCACGGCCCGCGCCCCGCGGCCCACGGTGCTCACCGACACCGACGACCCGCGCACGTCCACGGCCTACGTCCCGCCGCGCACGATCGGCGTGCCCGCGCAGCTCCAGGGCAACAGCGACGCCGCCGACCGGGTGAACCACATCGTCCAGCGCGGCGAGACGCTCGACGGCATCGCCGCGGAATACGGCGTCGGCGCCGACGACATCATGCGCTGGAACAACCTCAAGTCCACGACCCTGCACGTGCGCCAGCGGCTGCGCGTGCACTCGCCCGAGGACGCCCCCGTGGCCAACGCCGCGGCCGACAGCGCGATGATCGCGAACCTCAAGGTGCCGCTCCCGAAGCACCGTGGCCGCGGGCCGTCGAACGGCAGCGTGGTCGTGCGCCCGGGCGAGACCCTCTCGACGATCGCGAAGCGGCACGGCGTGAGCGTGCAGGCGCTGCGGCGCGCGAACGGGATGTCGGGGAACATGATCCGCGCGGGCCAGCGGCTGCGCCTGCCGGCCTGACGCGCCCGCGAACGGCGAAAGGGCCCGGCGGTCTCGACGACCGCCGGGCCCGATCCGCTCCCCCCGCGCGTCAGTGCATCGACTCCGGGCCGTCCACGACGCCGCCCGAGGGCACGGGCGCGGAAAAGTCCTTCTCGGTGACCGAGGCGCCGATCCGCGCGTTGCTGCCGATCGTGATGCCCCCGGGAATGCGGGCGCGCTTGCCGACGATCACGAGGCCGCTCGAAAGGTGCTCGGGGCACGCGCGGTTCGGCGCGCGCTCGTCGCCGTGGCCGAGCTGCGCCCCCGCCCCGATCTCGACCTCCTTGTCGACGATCGCCCGGTCGAGGACCGAGCGCGGGCCGACGATCGTGTCGTGCATGACGATGCTGTCGCGCACGACGGCGCCCGGCGCCACGTCGACCCCCGGGAACAGCACCGAGTTCACGACGTGCCCGGCGATCCGGCAGCCGTTCGCGATCATGCTGTGCTCGATCTTCGCACCGTGCTCGACGCGCACCGGCGGCCGGTCGGCGCTCTGCGTGTGGATGACCCACGACGGGTCGTGCAGGTCGAGCGGCGGCCGGTCCGACAGGAACTCGAGGTTGCACTCGTAGTAGGAGTCGAGCGTCCCCACGTCCTGCCAGTAGTCCTGGAAGCGGTACGCGTACACGCCCTCGTTGCGCGCCACCATGCGCGGCAGGATGTCCTTGCCGAAGTCGTGCTGCGATTCGGCGATGGACGCGTCCTCGACCAGCAGGCGGATGAGCGCGTCGCGATCGAACAGGTACACGCCCATCGACGCGAGCCGCGACCCCACCGGGCCCTTGGGCTTCTCCTTGAACGCGGTCACGCGGCCGTTCGGCTCGGTCTCGAGGATGCCGAACTGGCTCACGTCCTTCTCGGGCACCTCGGTCACCGCGACGGTCATGAGCGCGCGGTTCGCGCGGTGGAACGCGTAGAGGACGTTGTAGTCCATCTTGTAGATGTGGTCGCCCGACAGGATCAGCACCTCGTCCACGCGCCGGCGCTTGAGGTGCGTGAGGTTCTGGTAGATCGCGTCGGCGGTGCCCTTGTACCAGTCGCTCGTGAACGCGCCCGGCGAGGGCTGCAGCAGCTGGATGCCGCCGCGCGTGCGGTCGAGGTCCCACGGGCGGCCGATGCCGATGTGCTGGTTGAGCGACGTCGGGCGGTACTGCGTGAGGATGCCGATGTCGAAGATGCCCGAGTTCACGCAGTTGGACAGCGTGAAGTCGATGATCCGGTACTTGCCCCCGAACGGCACCGCCGGCTTCGCGCGCTTCTCGGACAGCAGGCAGAGCCGGCTGCCGACGCCCCCGGCGAGGATGAAGGCGTAGGTCGAAGTCGTCATCGGATCTCCTCGAACCAGAGGCGGTTCGGCACGACCCTGCCGGAGGGGATCCGGCCGTCCTGGAAGTCTTCGTAGCGGCCGCCCACGCCGAGCGAGGCGGGGCGCTCGATGCGCCCGCCGGGCGGGATCCACGCGTCCTTGCCGACCAGCACGAGCCCGGCGAGCCAGCCCAGCTCCGGCGGGCCCGGCTCGGTGCCGTCGCCGACGATCGCGCCCGCGCCCACGCGCACGTACTTGTCGAGCACCGCGCGCTCGACCCTGGCGCCGGCCTCGATGGTCGTGTCGGCCATCACCACCGCGTCGGTCACCTCGGCGTCGCGCGCCACCTGCACGCCCGGGAACAGGATCGAGTGCCGGACGCGGCCCTCGATGCGGCAGCCGTTCGCGATCAGGCTGTCCTCGATCTCGGCCGAGCCCGAGACGAGCGCGACGGGGCGCTCCTCGTCGCGCGTGAGGATCGGCCAGCGCACGTCGTGGAGCTGGAAGCGCGGCTGCGGCTGCACCAGCTCGAGGTTGGCCCGGTAGTACGACGCCACCGTGCCGACGTCCTCCCAGAAGCCGCTGAACTCGTGCGCGAACACGCGCTCGCCCGCGTCGACCAGCGGGCGCAGCACGTCGAGCACCAGGTCCACCGGGCGCGAGCGCAGCATCTCGCCGAGCACGCCGTACTCGAACACGTAGACGCCCATGTTCGCGAACGGCGCCGCGCTGCGCTCGGGCTTCTCCTCGATCGCGCGCACGCGGCCGGTGCGGTCGGTGGTGACCATGCCGAAGCGGTGCGCCTGGTCGCCCGGCACCCGCGTGACCGCCATCGTCACCGAGGCGCCCCGCTGCTCGTGCGCCAGCACGAGCGCCCGATAGTCCATGCGGTAGACGTGGTCGCCGGACAGCACCACGACGCGCTCGGGCCGGTCCTCCTCGA
>CAZIXL010000206.1:0-5896 GCA_964542885.1 uncultured bacterium | reverse complement strand
CGACCTCTACGCGCAGCACGTGCTCGCCTCGGGCGCCGTGGACCCCGCCTGGCCGGCGGACGGCCGCGTGCTCTGCGCCGCCACGAACTTCCAACTCGCCCCCACGCTCGTGTCGGACGGTGCGGGCGGCGCCATCGTCACGTGGTTCGACTCCCGCAGCGGCACCAGCAACGACATCTACGCGCAGCACGTGCTGGCCTCCGGCACCGTGGACCCCGCATGGCCCGTGGACGGCCGCGCGCTCTGCACCGCCGCGGGCAACCAGGATACCCAGGCGATCGGCTCGGACGGCGCGGGCGGCGGCATCGTCACCTGGCAGGACAGCCGCGGTGGCGGCGCCACCGACCTCTACGCGCAGCGCGTGCTGGCCTCCGGCGTCGTGGACCCGGCCTGGCCGGTCGACGGCGTCGCGCTCTGCACGGCCGCGAGCTACCAGTCCATCCCCGTGATCGTGTCGGACGGCGCGGGCGGCGCCATCGTCGCCTGGCAGGACCTCCGCGGCGGAGTCGACGCCGACATCTACGCCCAGCGCGTGCGGGCCTCGGGCACCGTGGACCCGGCATGGCCGGCGGATGGTCGCGCCCTGTGCACCGCCACGGGCAACCAGCGCTACCCCAGGCTCGTCTCGGACGGCGCGGGCGGGGCCATCGTCACGTGGGACGACAGCCGCGGCGCCACCGCCGACATCTACGCCCAGCACGTGTTCGTTCACGGGGCCGTGGACCCGGCCTGGCCGGCGGATGGTCGTGCCCTGTGCACCGCCGCGGGCGACCAGTATTTCCCCGTGATCGCCTCGGACGACGCGGGCGGCGCCATCGTCAGCTGGTACGACGGCCGCAACGGCACCGCCGCCGTCTACGCCCAGCACGTGCCGACCTCGGGCACCGTGGACCCGGCCTGGCCGGCGGATGGTCGCGCCGTGTGCGCCGCCGGGAGTTCGGGACTGCCCTCGATCGTCCCGGACGGCGCGGGCGGCGCCGTCGTCATCTGGGAGGACTACCGCAGCGGCACCAACGCCGACGTCTACGCGCAGCGCGTCGAGGCGTTCGGCCGGCTCGGCGATCCCGAACCCGCCATCGCGAGCGTCGCGGACGTGCCGTACGACGACGGCGGTCACGTGAAGCTCTCGTGGACGGCCAGCTACCTCGACGCCGCGCCGACCAACGGGATCACGAACTACGAGATCTGGCGCTCGATCCCGCCGGGCCAGGCGCAGGCGCGCCTGCGCGGCGGCGCGCGATTGCTGGCTCCGGAAGACCTGTCGCCGCTGGGCCGGGGCGAAGCGTTGCTCGCCACCGCGACCGGCGCGCAGACGATCTATTGGGAATACGTCGCGTCGCAGCCCGCGCGCCGGTTCGCGGGCTACAGCTACGACCTCGCCACCCCCGGTGACTCCGTCGTGGCGGGGATCCCGGTGATGCAGGCGCTGGTCCTGGCGTTTTCCACCGACGGGATCTCGTACTGGGCCTCGGCGCCGATGTCGGGCTATTCCGTCGACAACCTCGCGCCCGTCGCGCCCGCGCCGTTCACGGGCCAGTACGCCGGCGGCACGGCGACGCTGCACTGGCACCCGAACACCGAGAGCGACCTCGGCGGCTACCGGCTCTACCGCGGGCACGACGCCGGTTTCGTGCCCGACGAGGCGAGCCTCGTCGCGGCGCTGCCCGACACGGGCTACGCCGATGCCGCGGGCGCGCCGTACGTCTACAAGCTCACCGCGATCGACGTGCACGGCAACGAGTCGCCGGTCGCGACGCTCGTGCCCTCCGGCACGACGGGCGTCGGCGACGGTGGCGGTGCTTCGGCGCTCGCGTTCGAAGCGCCCGCGCCCAATCCTGCGGCGGCGCGCACGACGCTGCGCTTCACGCTGCCGCGCGCGGGCCAGGCACGCCTCGCGGTCTACGACCTCTCGGGCCGGCTCGTGCGCGTGCTCGCCGACGGCGCGCACGCGGCCGGGGCGCACGTCGCGGACTGGGACCTGCGCGACGAGAGCGGCGCGAGCGTGCGCGCCGGGCTCTTCTTCGCCCGCCTCGAGACGCAGGGGCGCGAGCTGCGGCAGCGCGTCGTCGTCGCGAGGTAGCCCGCGCCCGGGAGTCGCCGGCCGCGCCACGCGGCGGCCGGCGGCCCGGGCGGGCGGCATGCGGGAGGCTGGCGATTCGTGCGCGGGTGGCCGACAACCCACGGGGCCCCTGCTTCGTGACACCGCGCGCCGGGCGTGCCTATCATGCGCGCGAACCCTTCCGACACCCTCCGCACGTCCTCCTGGAGCCGAGATGCCCGCGCGCACCCCGCACGTCGCCTACTTCTGCATGGAATACGGCCTGCACGAGTCCTTCCCGATCTACTCGGGCGGCCTCGGGATCCTGGCCGGGGACTACATCAAGACCGCGCGCGACATGCAGATGCCGATGGTCGCCGTGGGCCTGCTGTGGGCGCGCGGCTACTGCGTGCAGCGGATCGGCGCCGACGGGCGCCCGTACGAGGAGTTCCCGGGCTTCGACGCCGACTTCCTGCAGGACACCGGCGTGCGCGTGCGCGTGCGGGTGCGCGGCAAGGAGGTGCCCTGCCGCGTGTGGGTGACGGACCGGTTCGGGCACTGCCCGCTCTACCTGATCGATCCGCAGAAGCACGAGGACCGCTGGATCACGCACCGCCTGTACGAGGCCGGCACCGACACGCGCATCGCGCAGGAGATGCTGCTCGGCATCGGCGGCACGCGCGCGCTGGCGTGGCTCGGCTACAACGTGCACGCGTACCACTTCAACGAGGGGCACGCCGTCTTCGCGGGCATCGAGATGATCGCCGACGCGATGGAAGGCGGCCTGCAGTTCCCCGACGCGTGGAAGCGCGTGCGCGAACGAATCGTGTTCACGACGCACACCCCGGTGCGCGCCGGCAACGAGGAGCACGACCTGAAGGACCTGCGCCGCATGGGCGCGTGCCTGCAGCTCTCGGGCGCCGAGATGCGCGAGATCGGCGGCGACCCGTTCAACATGACGGTGGCCGGCCTGCGCCTGTCGCACGCGGCGAACGCGGTGGCGCAGTTGCACGGCGAGACCTCGCGCGCCATGTGGAAGGGCGTCGCGGGCGCGGCGCCGATCGGCGCGATCACGAACGGCGTGCACCAGCCCACGTGGCAGGCGCCCGAGATCGCCTCGGCGGGATCCGACCCGGACAAGCTCTGGGTCGCGCACACCAAGTGCAAGCGCGCGCTGCTCGACGAGATCGATCGGCGCCACAACGTCGAGATCGACCCCAACTCGCTGCTCGTGGGCTTCGCGCGGCGCGCGGCGAGCTACAAGCGCAGCGACCTGATCCTGCGCGACGAGGCCCGGCTCGAGAAACTGCTCGGCGCCCACAACGTGCGCATCGTGTTCGCCGGCAAGGCGCACCCCGACGACACCACCGGGCGCAACATCGTCGCCAAGCTCGTCGCCGGCGCGAAGAAGCACCCGGGCAAGGTCTTCTTCCTCGAGAACTACGACATGGCGCTCGGCCGCCTGCTCACGCGCGGCGCCGACGTGTGGCTCAACAACCCGGTGCGCCCGCTCGAGGCGAGCGGCACGTCGGGCATGAAGGCCGCCATGAACGGCGTGCTCAACGTGAGCGTGCTCGACGGCTGGTGGCCCGAGGGCTGCGAGGACGGCGTGAACGGCTGGGCGATCGGCAAGGGCGAGCCCGGCGACGACGCCCGCGACCTGATGGCGCTCTACGACACGCTCGAGCAGAAGGTGCTGCCCGCCTGGAACGATCCCGCACGCTGGCGGCGCATGATGGCGGCGAGCATCGAGATGGCGACGACGAAGTTCAGCACGACCCGCATGATGCGCGAGTACTTCGAGCAGCTCTACCGGCTCGAGGTCGCCGCGACCAAGTGACCCCGGGGCGGCCCCCGCGCCCCTCCCAGGACCACCGCGCCGTCACCCCGCACCGCACCATGCCGGGCGCGTCTCCCGATTGAAGAGGAGGAGCCCGCCATGGACATGCCGCCCGTCGCACCTCGGCCCGTCGCACCGCCCGGCGCCCCGCTGGATCCCCTGCTCGCACTGACCGAGGGGTGGAACGCCTTCCGGGCGAACGCGTGGATGAGCGTCGGCGTCCTGGTCGTGCTGTTCGCCATCGTGGTCGCGGGCAGCATCGTTCCCTTCGCGGGCCTGCTCTTCGCGCTCCTCGTCGAACCCGCGCTGCTGGCGGGCGGGGCGTGGTTCTTCCTGCGCGGCGTGCGCCGCGAGAACCCGCCGTTCGAGGCGGCGTTCGACGGCTTCCAGCGCTGGCCCAGCGCGACCGGTGCCGTGCTCGTGGTCGGCCTCGTCGGCTTCCTGATCCTGTTGCCCGTGATGGTCGTGACGATCGGCGTCGCCGGCGTCGCGGCGCTGCTCACGCGCGGCGCGGGCCACGCCCCGTCGGACTTCCCGGGCGGGATGGGCGCGCTCCTGCTGCCCGTCATGCTCGTGGTCTACCCGCTGGAGATCTGGTGGACCGCGCGCAGCTACATGACCGTGTTCATCGTCATGGAGCCCGACCACCCCGGCGCGATCGAGGCCGTGCGGCGCTCGTTCGCGCTCACGCGCGGCAGCGTCTGGCGGCTGGTCGGCCTGTGGCTGCTGATGATCCCGGTCGGCCTCGCGGGGCTGCTCGCCCTGTGCGTGGGCATCGTGCCGGCGGCCGCCGTGGGCTACTTCGCCTTCGCGCACGCGTACGAGCAGCTGCGCGCACGAGCGGGCACCGCTTGAACCGATTTCGCCGTTGCGGCCGCCGCGGGTGGCCCCGTAGAATTCGCCGCGTGATGAACGCTCGTACCCGCACCACCGGCCGGTATTCCTATCCCCACGCGGGGACGGGACCGGCCACGTGCGCCTGACCGGCGCACCACCGCGAACCCGTCTCCGCAACCGGCGGAGGCGGGTTCGTCGTTTCGGGCCGGCGCTCCGCCCGGGAGGATCCATGCCGGACCGAACCATCGCCGCCGTGCGCGGCGCCATCTCCGTGCCCGCGAACACGCGCGCCGCCATCCACGACGCCACCATGCGCCTGCTGTCCGAGCTGGCCTCGCGCAACCGGCTTCGCCCGCGCGACGTGGTGAGCGCGCTCTTCACGACCACGCCCGACCTGACGGCCGACTTCCCCGCGCACGCCGCGCGGCGGTTGGGCTGGACGGACGTGCCGCTGCTGGGCGCGACCGAGATGGGCGTGGCGCACGCGCCGAAGCGCATCGTGCGCGTGCTGCTCACGGTGCGCGGCGTGCCGCGGAACGCGCGGCTCGAGGCGGTCTACCTGGACGCCGCCGCCGCGCTGCGCCCGGACCTGGCGCCGCCTCCGGCGACCGCGCCGGCGGCGGGCGCGCGGCGTGTCGTGATCGTCGGCCTCGGCCAGGTCGGCGGCTCGCTCGGCCTGGCGCTGGCGGGCGACCCGCGCTGGTGGCGCACCGGCTTCGACGCGCGGCGCCGGGTCGCGGCGGCGGCGCTGCGCGCCGGCGCGCTCGACGCCGTCGCGACGAGCCTCGAAGCCGCGTGCGCGGAAGCCGACCTGGCGGTGCTCGCGGTGCCCGTCGACGTGCTGCCGGGCACGATCGCGCGCGTCGCCGCGGCGCTTCCGAAGGGCGCCGCGCTCGTCGACACGGGCAGCACGCGAGCCGGCGTCACGCCGGCGCTCGAGGCGGCCGTGCGGCGCGGCGTGCGCGCGTGCGGCGGGCACCCGCTCGCGGGCCGCGAAGGGCGCGGCTTCGCCGCCGCGACCGCACGGCTCCTCTCGGGCGCGCCGTTCGCGCTCGTGCCCGCCGGCGCCGGCGTCCCGCGCGCGGTGCGGGCGCTGGTGCGCGACGTGGGCGCGCGGGCTCTCGTCACCGACGCGGCCACGCACGACCGCGCGCTCGCGCGCACGAGCCACCTGCCTTACG
>CAZIXL010000205.1:0-5915 GCA_964542885.1 uncultured bacterium | reverse complement strand
AGGGCCGTCGCGGCAGCGGAAGTGCGCGGGGCGAGCAGGGGCAGGGCGAGCATGGCGAGCGCGACCAGGAGCGGTCGGGTGAGGGGGCGCATGGGATCTCCGTGGGCCTGCGAACGGTGGCGGGCGCTGGGCCCGGTCGGCGGGCAGTCTAGCCTCCGTCGCGCGCCCCGTCCCGCCGCGCGGCGGGACGGCACTCCGGCACCGGCCGCGCGCGGGAAATTGGCACCCCGGCGCCGGCCGCGCGCGGTAGCATGCGAGCGCACCCGGCCCCCCGCGGGATCCGTCCTCACCGGGAGAACCCCATGCGACGAACGTCCCCGCGCGTCTCCGCCTTCGCGCTCGCCGGCCTGCTCGTGCTGGCGGGCGCCGCATCGAGTCCGCCGCCCGCCGGGGCGGCCTGGCTGCCGCTGGCCGTCGGCAACGAGTGGACCTACTTCGACGACGGCGACGAGCCGCACACCGAGGCGATCGTGGACGTCGCCCACGTGCGCGGCCGGCGCGCGTACGTGAAGCAGTACACCGGCGGGCTCGACGACGGCCTGCTCAACGTCTACCAGGAGGGCCCCGACGGCAGCGTGCTGCTGCTCGGCTACTACAAGCCCTGGTACCCCTTCGGGCTCGTCTACGAGCCGCCGGTGCGCGTCTTTCCCGGCCAGCCGCAGGTCGGGTACGAGTGGAGCACCCACACGGTCGCGTACGCGATTCCCGACAACGTCGTCTACGGCGAGTTCGACACCTACTGGCGCGTGCGGGCCGAGTACACCTTCACCGTGATGGCGGGCACTTTCCATTGCTTCGGCGTGGGCCAGGTCGCGCCGCCCGCCGTCCGCCTCGGGGCCACGAGCCTGGGACTCGACGGCCGAGTGCTCGGCGGGGCCGGGGTCGCCCCGGCCACGGGCCCGGACAGCGCCGACGAGTGGTACTCCGACGGCACGGGCATCGTGATCTCGAGCATCCACGGGCTCGACGGGGTCATCACGTACCAGCTCGCCTCCGCCGACGGACCGACGCCGGCGAGGCCGTCGACCTGGGGGCGGCTCAAGGCGCTCTACCATTAGGTTGCCGGAGGTCTCGCCGCGACGCGCCCTCCTCCCGGGCGCCGCCGGCGCGTGGTCCCCGCGACCCGTATCCCACCGGCCCATAGCACGGGCCGCGTGCAGGGTGTCAGGGTGACATGGTCGTAACGACATGCGCGGGATGATCGGAGGTCGTCCTCCCGGCTCCTTTGAACACCTCGCGCCGCCAAAGTGAAAAGCGCCACTTGCCGCCGCGCGCCGCGGTGCGCGCTTCGGGTCCTGGGAGGATCGGTCATGACGTACGACGTGGTGACGAGGGGGAGTGGCACCCGCGGGGCGGCCTACTCACGTCGCGGATTCCTGAAGATCGTGACCATGGCGGCGGCGTCCGTCGGCCTCGCGCAGAGCGTGGTGCCGCGCATCGTCGAAGCCGCCAGCAAGGGCCTCAAGCCGTCGGTGATCTGGCTGCACTTCCAGGAGTGCACGGGCTGCACGGAGTCGCTGCTCCGCACGCACCATCCCGAGATCGGCGAGCTGATCCTGGATCTCGTCTCGCTGGACTACCACGAGACGCTCTTCGCCGCCGCGGGCCACCAGGCCGAAGCCGCGCTCGAAGAGGCGATGAAGAAGAACAAGGGCAAGTACGTGCTCGTCATCGAGGGGGCCATCCCCACGAAGGACGGCGGCATCTACTGCAAGATCGGCGACAAGACCGCGCTCGAGCTGGCGAAGCGCGTCGCCGCGGACGCGGGCGCGATCATCGCGATCGGCTCGTGCGCGTCGTGGGGCGGCGTGCCGTCGGCCGACCCGAACCCGACCGGCGCGACCGGCGCGCCGATGGTGCTCACCGACAAGAAGGTCGTGACGCTGCCCGGCTGCCCGGCGAATCCCTACATCTTCCTCGGCACCGTGCTGCAGTACGTCACGCTCGGCTCGCTGCCGGCGCTCGACGACAAGGGCCGCCCGCTGTTCGCGTACGCGCGCACGATCCACGAGGACTGCCCGCGCCGCCCGCACTTCGACGCCGGCCGCTTCGCGCAGCAATTCGGCGACGAGGGGCACCGGCTCGGCTACTGCCTCTACAAGGTGGGCTGCAAGGGCCCGGCGACGCACGCGAGCTGCTCGACGCTGCGCTTCGGCGACGTGGACGCGTGGCCGATCGGCGTCGGCCATCCGTGCTTCGGTTGCACCGAGAAGAGCGTCGGCTTCCGCGTCGCGCTGCACGAGACCGTGCCGATCGACCGGCCGACGCCTCCCGACACGTATCCGGCCGTCGGCGCGAAGCAGGGCAAGGTGAGCCCGGTCGCGAC
This sequence comes from uncultured bacterium, assembly GCA_964542885.1. GTDB lineage: Bacteria > Eisenbacteria > RBG-16-71-46 > RBG-16-71-46 > RBG-16-71-46 > CAIXRL01. Next base: position 3,589 of record CAZIXL010000205.1, on the reverse strand, counting down.
GGGCGTCGCCGGCGCCGTCGCGGGCGCGCTCCTCGGGGCCGGCTGGGCCGCCTCCGGCAAGCTGGGGGACAAGGCCGGCGGGCAGAAGAAGGAGGACTGAGCCATGACGGTCACCCGTCGATCCGTCCTCAAGGTGCTCGCCACCGCGGCAGCCACGGCGGCCGCGACGACCGCCGCGTCGGCCGTGCCCGCGTTCGCGCGCGAGCGCAAGCAGGCCCCCGCCGAGGCGATGGGCATGCTCTACGACACCACGGTCTGCATCGGCTGCAAGGCGTGCGTCGCGGCGTGCCGCGAGGCCAACGACCTCGAGGCCGACCGCAGCGGCATCCCGGGCGAGCTGTACCAGGCACCCGTGGACCTGAACGGCCGTACCAAGAACATCATCAAGCTGTACTCCGACGGTGAGCAGCAGTCGTACTTCAAGCAGCAGTGCATGCACTGCATCGACCCCGGCTGCGCCAGCGCGTGCATGCTCCATTCGCTGCACAAGAACGCCCGGACCGGCGTCGTCGAGTACGACCCGGCCTACTGCGTCGGCTGCCGCTACTGCATGATGGCGTGCCCGTTCAACATCCCGAAGTTCGAGTTCGACAAGGCCGCGCCGAAGATCGTGAAGTGCGAGCTGTGCCGGCACCGCATCAAGGGCGAGGCGGTCACCGGCGCCGACGGCTTCACCCGCTACGCGCGCGGCGAGGGCCCGGCCTGCTGCGAGGTCTGCCCGCGCTCGGCCGTGATCTACGGCAAGCGCGACGAACTGCTCGCCGAGGCGCACCGGCGCATCGAGGCGAACCCGCACAAGTACTACCAGGACCGCGTCTACGGCGAGCACGAGCTGGGCGGCACGCAGGTGCTGTACCTGTCGCACGTCCCGTTCGCGAAGCTGGGCCTGCCCGAGTTCGGCGACCGGCCCGCGCCCGACGTGGCCTACACGGTGCAGGAGGGCATCTACAAGGGCTTCATCGCCCCGATCGCCCTCTACGGCGCGCTCGCCGCGGTGCTGGTGCGAAACCGCAAGGCCGGCGACGACGCCGAGGGGAAGGGAGGCCGCTCGTGACCACGCACGCCATCACCCACCGCGAGGTGGGCGGCCCGCTGCTCACGCCGACGTTCCGCTTCCTGCTGTTCGTGGTCGGCATCGGCATGGTGACGCTGCTCTGGCGGTTCTTCGGCGGCCTCGGCGCGGTGTCCAACCTGAACGACGGCTACCCGTGGGGCGTGTGGATCGCCATCGACGTCGTCGTCGGCACCGCGCTCGGCTGCGGCGGCTACGCCGTGGCGCTGCTCGTGTACGTGCTCAACCGCGGCAGGTACCACCCGCTCGTGCGGCCGGCGGTCCTCACCAGCATGCTCGGCTACGGCCTGGCCGTGCTGGCGGTCGCCTGCGACCTGGGGCGCTTCTGGGGGCTGTGGAAGATCCCGGTCTTCTTCTGGCGCTGGTCGCACTCGCCGCAGCTCGAGGTCGCGCTCTGCGTGATGGCCTACAACTTCGTGCTCGTCGCCGAGCTGGCGCCGGCGTTCCTCGAGAAGTGGGTGAAGAGCCCGAACCGCGGCCTCGCGGACTTCTCGGCCCGGACGCTCAAGGTGCTCGAGGGCGGCGGCATCTGGATCCTGGCGCTCGGCCTGCTGCTGCCGACCATGCACCAGTCCTCGCTCGGCACGATGATGCTGCTGCCCGGCCCGCGCATGCACCCGCTGTGGTTCACGCCGTGGCTGCCGTTCCTGTTCCTCGTGAACTGCATCGCGCTCGGCTACGCGATCGTCGTGATCGAAGCCGTGTTCTCGGCGCGCGCGTTCAAGCTCCAGCACGACCACGGCATGCTCGCCTCGCTCGGCCAGGTCGTGATGGGGGTGTCGCTGTTCTGGGTGCTGTTCCGTCTCGCCGAGGTCGCGCTCGCCGGCGAACTGGCCCTGGTGACCTCGGGCAAGGGCCTCATGTTCCTGGTCGAGATGCTGCTCACGCTGGCCGGCGCGGTCGTCCTCATGTCGCCCGCCCGCCGGAGCGATCCCGTCTGGCAGGTGCGCGCGGCGATCCTGCTGGTGCTGGGCGGTGCGCTGTTCCGCATCGACACCTACCTGGTCGCGTTCACACCCGGCGCCCAGTGGTCGTACTTCCCGGCGATTCCCGAACTCCTGATCACCTTCGGCATCATCGCGCTCGAGGTCGTGCTGTACATCGCGGCCGTCCGGCGCTTCCCGATCCTGAGCGGTGCCCCCGCGGCGCCGGCGAGGAGCCACTCATGAGCCAGACGATCACGATCGATCCCGTCACCCGGATCGAAGGGCACCTGCGCATCGACGTCTCGGTGGACGGCGGTCACGTCAAGAACGCGTGGGCGTCGGGACAGATGTGGCGCGGCATCGAGCTGATCCTGCTCGGGCGCGACCCGCGGGACGCCTGGCTGTTCACGCAGCGTTTCTGCGGCGTGTGCACGACGGTGCACGCGATCGCCTCGGTGCGCGCGGTCGAGAACGCGCTCGAGCTCGAGGTGCCGCTCAACGCGCAGTACATCCGCAACCTGATCGTCCTCGCGCACGCGATGCACGACCACATCGTGCACTTCTACCACCTGTCGGCGCTCGACTGGGTGGACGTCGTCTCGGCGCTCAAGGCCGACCCGGCCAAGGCCGCGTCGCTGGCCGAGAGCCTCTCGCCGTGGCCGCACAACAACCGCCTGCAGCTCCAGGGCGTGAAGGACAAGCTCGCCTCGTTCGTGTCCGGCGGCCAGCTGGGCATCTTCACGAACGGCTACTGGGGCCACCCGGCGATGCGGCTGCCCCCCGAGGTGAACCTGCTGGCCGTGTCGCACTACCTGCAGGCGCTCGACTACCAGCGGCGCGCGAACCAGGTGGTCGCGATCCTGGGTGGGAAGACGCCGAACATCCAGAACCTGGCCGTGGGCGGCGTGTCGAACCCGATCAACCTCGACAACCAGTCGGCGCTCAACATGGAGAAGCTCTACCACGTCAAGAGCCTGCTGGACGAGATGCAGGCGTTCATCGAGCAGGTCTACCTGCCCGACGTGTGCGCGATCGGCGCGCTGTACGCCGACTGGCTGCCGTACGGCGCGGGCGTGAAGAACTACCTCGCCGTCCCGGACCTGCCGCTCGACAGCAAGGGCACGACGTTCGACCTGCCCGGCGGCACGATCTTCGACGGCAACCTGGGCGGCGCGAAGGCCATCTCGAGCTTCCAGGACGCGTACTTCCGCGACAACGTCACCGAGGGCACCGCGCACTCGTGGTACGAGGGCAGCAAGCAACTGCATCCGTACGTGGGCGAGACGAAGCCCAAGTACACGGACTTCCAGCCCGACGGCAAGTACTCGTGGGTCAAGTCGCCGCGCTTCCAGGGCAAGGTCATGCAGGTCGGGCCGCTCGCGCAGGTGCTGGTGGGCTACGCGACCGGACACGAGCCCACGAAGCGCTGGGCCGACAAGGCGCTGAACCTCGCCGGCTCGATCGCCAAGGCGAAGCTCGGACCCGACGTGCTGCACGGCACGCTGGGCCGCCACCTCGCGCGCGCGGTCCGCACGGCCATGCTGTGCGAGATGGCCGACAAGCACTGGACGATGCTGGTCGAGAACATCGG
>CAZIXL010000204.1:0-5923 GCA_964542885.1 uncultured bacterium | reverse complement strand
TGCAGGCCGCGTTCGTCCGCCACGCCGACGGTGAGGCGATCCGCCTCGTGACCGGCGATCGCGTGCACCCGGGCGACGAGCTGTCGCTGGACGTGCGCGCGTCGCGGCCCGTGTGGGTGTACGTGCTGAACCAGGACGAGCGCGGCGAACAGTTCCTGCTCTTCCCGCAGCCGGCGTTCGACGTGCAGAACCCGCTGCCCGCGGACGCGGACGTCGCGCTGCCGGGCACGATCGCCGGGCGTCCCAACGCCTGGACCGTCACGAGTGCCGGCGGCCGCGAGCACTTCCTGGTCGTCGCGAGCCCCGAGCCCGTCGCCGAACTGGAAGCCGACCTCGCGCGGCTGCCCGCGCCACGCGCCGGCGCGCCGATCGCCTACGCGACCGTCGGCCGGGCCGCGACCGAGCGCCTGCGCGGCGTCGGCGGCCTCACCGTGCTGCCCGAGGAGCCCGCCCGGCCCGCCGCGGAAGCGGGCGCGTTCGCGCGCTTCCGCGCCCTCGCCGGCCGCGAGTCCGGCGTCCACGGCGTCTGGGTCCGCCAGGTGGTGCTCGAGAACCCGCGCTGAGGGACTCCAAAGTGTCCCTGCCGGATTCCCGGCGGGACTTCCTCGGGATCAGTGCGGCAGCGGGATGTGCACGCCGGGGCCGAGCGGCCAGTTGAGCCAGTAGAAGACCAGCAGCAGCAGCGTCCACATGGGCAGGAAGGCGATGCTGTAGGGCAGCATCAGCGACAGGATCGTGCCCGTGCCCGCCCTGGGGTCGTAGCGGTTCATGTACGTCTGGATGAACGGCAGGTACACGAAGATCGGCGTGATGATGTTCGTCACCGAGTCGCCCACGCGGAACACCGCCTGCGTCGCTTCGGGCGTCAGGCCCAGCAGCACGAACATCGGCACGAAGATCGGCGCCATGATCGCCCACTTGGCCGACGCCGAGGTGATGAACAGGTTGATGAAGCCCGCCAGCAGCACGAAGCCCACCAGCAGCGGCGCGCCCTGCAGGCCGAGGTTCTTGAGCGTCGTCGCGCCCGTCACGGCCAGGATCGCCCCCAGGTTGGACCAGGCGAAGTAGCTGAGGAACTGGGCCGCGAAGAACGCCAGAACGATGTACGAGCCCATCGTCGCCATCGTGTCGCCCGTGAGCTTCGCCACGTCGTGGTCGCTCTTCACGCGCCGCGTCGCGAGCCCGTAGACCAGCCCCGGCACGAAGAAGACGAGCAGCACCCACACCACCATCGAGTCGAGGAACGGCCGGATGCGCTGGATGATGGTCGCACCGGCGTCCTCCCGCAGCGGCGCGCCGTGGGGCAGGATGAGCACGAGCGCCAGCCCCACCAGCGCGACGAGCGAGGCGACCGCCCACGCGAGTCCGCGCCTCTCGAGCGGCGTGACCGGTTCCAGGCGGTGCTCGTCGCCCCCCTGCCACGGCCCCAGGCGCGGCTCGATGATCTTCTCGGTCACCCACACCGTGACGATCGTGAGCAGCGGCGTGGAGGCCGCGAGGAAGTACCAGTTGCCCAGCACCTGCACGTGGTAGCCCGTCAGCAGGCGCGAGGCGTCCACGGCCTCCTGCGTGAACCCCACGAGCAGCACGTCGAGCGCCGACGGCAGCAGGTTCGCACTGAAGCCGCCCGTCACGCCCGCGTAGGCGCACGCGATGCCCGCGATCGGGTTGCGACCCGCCGCCGCGAACAGCAGTCCCGCGAGCGGCGGCAGCACGATGATGCCGGCGTCCGCCGCCTGGTTCGCGTTGATCGCGGCCAGCACCACGGTCGCGGTGAGCCAGCTCTTCGGCACGCTCATCACGAACGCGCGCAGCGAGACGCCGATCAGCCCCGTGCCCTCGGCCATGCCGATCCCGAGCATGGCGACCAGCACCGTGCCGAGCGGCGCGAAGCCGGTGAAGTTCTTCACCGCCTCGAGGAACATGCGGCGCACGCCGGCCGCGTTCAGCAGGTTCACCGCCACGATCGGCGAGCCGTCCTTCGGGTGCGGCACCTGCACGCCCAGTTGGGCGGCGATCCACGAGGCGACCAGCGTGAGGATCGCGAGGATCACGAACATCGTGCCCGGGCTGGGCAGCCGGTTGCCCACGCGCTCGATCAGGTCGAGCGGCGAGAAACGCTTTCGGGGGGCGGCCTTGGCTTCGCTCACCGTCGGGGGCTCCGGGGTCCGGGGCGCTGGAGCGCGGACGTGCAATCGGCTCGCAAACTACCGCAGCCGCCGGCGCGCGGCAGCAGGAATCCACCCGCCGGAGCCGGCACGACTCGACCGGCGTGTCCCCTCCCGCCGGGTTCCGGTGTCTCTCCGGGTACGAACCCCTTTCGTTCCCCATCGACGGAGAATCCGGTCCATGCCTGCCTCCCGCCCCGTATCCCGACGCCGAGCCCGGCTCACCGCGCTGCTCCTGCTGGCGTCCGTCGCGACGCTCGCGCCCTCCGCGCGCGCCGCGGTCCAGTCCTCGCTGTGGGTGCCCAACGTCTTCGCCCAGTCCATCGAGCGCGTCGGCGGCACCGTGTTCCTCGCGGGCCCCGGCATCACGATGGTCGGCCCCTATTCGGGCGAGTGCGCGGCGCTCTCGCCCGTCGACGGCTCGCGCGACCCCGCGTTCCCGGAGGTCTTCGGGATCTCGGGCGGCACGGTGCGCTGTGCGGTGCCCGACGGATCCGGCGGCTGGTTCCTCGGCGGCGAGTTCTCGCGGGTCGGCGGGCTCGCGCGCGCCAACCTCGCGCACGTCGCGGCGGACCGCAGCGTGACCGCCTGGAATCCCGGCGCGAACGGGCCCGTGCTCTCGATCGCGCTCGATGCCGGCGTGCTGTGGGTGGGCGGCAACTTCACCCAGCTCGGCGGAGCGACCCGCAACCGCGCCGGGGCGGTCAACGCCGCGACCGGCGCCGTCACCGCCTGGAACCCGAACGTCTCTTCGCTGGTCTCGGCCGTCGACGTGGCTCCCTCCGTCGTGTACCTCGGCGGCCTGTTCTCCGCGGTCGGCGGGCAGGCGCGCTCCTACCTCGCCGCCGTCGACCGGGCGAGCGGCGCCGTCACGTCCTTCAACCCCGGCGCGGACGGCAACGTGATCTGCTTCGAGCGGGCGGGGAACACGCTGTACGTGGGCGGCACGTTCAGCACCATCGGCGGCGCGGCCCGTTCGCGCGTCGCCGCGCTCGACGCGACGACCGGCGTTCCCACGGCGTGGAACCCGGGCGCGTTCTCGACGGTGAGCGACCTCGAGCTGGAGGGCGGCCTGCTCTACCTCGCCGGCTCGTTCTCCGCGCTCGGCGGGCAGCCGCGCGACGGCGCGGGCGCGGTCGACACGCTCACGGGGGCCGTCGCGCCGTTCGCCCCGGTGATCAAGTCCACGCACACGCTGTACTCGATCTCGGTCGAAGGCGGCGTGGCCTACGTCGCCGGGGACATTCCGGGCGTCGGCGCTTCCCATCCCTTCACGACGCGACGGCACTTCGCGGCCTTCGACGCCGTATCGGGCGACCTGCTGCCATGGAACCCGATGGCCGGCTCCACCGGCTTCCTCGTGGTCGCGCGGCCCGGCGAGGTGCTCGCCGGCGGCTATTTCACGTGCATCAACGGCGTCGATCGACCGGGCATCGCCGCGCTCGACCTGGCGACCGGCGCGGCGCTGCCGTTCGCGCCGTCGTTCGCGTTCGGCGTCCCGCGGGTGCTCGCCAGCGACGCGAGCCGGCTGTTCGTGGGCGGCGACTTCAGCGGGGGTTTCTCGACCCCGCCCTTCTACCTGACGTCGTACGACCTCGCGACGCTCGCGCCGACGGGCTGGCAACCGGTTCTGAACGGGAGCGTCACGGCGCTGCTCGTCGACGGCTCGACGCTCTACGTCGCGGGCGGCTTCTCCCAGGCCGACGGGCAGCCACGCGCGGGCCTCGCCGCGTTCGACATCCCGTCGGGCTCGCTCCTGCCATGGAATCCGGGCGGGCTGGGCGGCACCGTCGAACGCATGGTGCGCAACGGCTCCGAGGTCGTGGTCGCGGGCACGATCTACTCGCTCGGCGGGCAGTCGCGAACGCGCCTCGCCTCGGTGCACGCCACGACGGGCGCGGTGACGGCCTGGGCGCCGGTGATCGGCGGCAGCGCGGTGCACGACGTCGAACTCGCCGGCGGACGGCTGTGGATTGGCGGCGATTTCACCGCGGTCGAGGGCCAGACCCGCCTGCGCCTCGCCAAGCTGGACGCGGCGACGCACGTGCTCCAGGGCTGGAATCCCGGCGCCAACTCGGTGGTCTGGGGGCTCGAGGTGGACGGCAACCGCGTCTTCGTCGCCGGGAACTTCACCAGCATCGGCGCGCCCGTCGCGCTCCGGACCGGCCTCGCCCAGCTGGACGGCACGAGCGGCGCGGCCTCGGCCTGGCAACCGGGCGCGGACAACGCGCTCTACGACGTCGAACTGTCGGGCGGGCGGCTCTTCTGCGGCGGGCCGGTCACGTCGTACGACGGCGTCGGCCGCGCATTCTTCGCCGCGCTCGCCGACCCCGACGCCACGACCGGCATCGCTCCCGCGCTGCCCGCGCACGGGGGCGTACGCCTCGCGGCGCCTGCGCCCAACCCCACGCGCGGGACCCTCACCCTGCGCTTCGAGCTGCCGCGCGCCGCCACGGTGTCGCTCGAACTGTTCGACGCGGCCGGCCGCCGCGCGCGCACGCTCGCCGCGCCGCAATGGCACCCCGCGGGGGCGCACGCGCGCGAAGCCGACCTCTCGGGTCTCGCCGGCGGCGTCTACTTCGCACGCCTGCGCGCCGGGTTCGAGGAGGCCGCAGTCCGGGTCGTCGTGGAGCCGTGAGCGCCCCGCTCCGGTGCCCGGTTTCGCCGCGCCGGGAACGCGGAGTGGTGCCGGGGCTGCCCGATCGGCTAGCGTGCCGGCCATGGCCAACTACCTCGAGCAGCGACGCGCGCGCCTGGCTGCGGCCTGGGCGCTTTCCGACGAAGTCGTCCTCATCGGGGCCGGCGAGCCCGTCTCGATCCCGGGCGGCGCCGACCAGACCTATCCGTTCCTCGCCCATGCCGAGTTCGTGTGGATCGCCGACCGCGAGACCGCGGGCGCGGTCACGGCCTACGACCCGAAGGAAGGCTGGATCGACTTCGTGCCGGTCGTGACCGAGGCCGAGCGCGTGTGGGAAGGCCGCGAGCAGGCGCCCGGGGTGCCGCTCTCCGAGCTGCCCGCGTGGCTGGCGGCGCGGCGCGGCCGCCCGGTGCTGAACCTGGGCTCGCCGCTGCCGGGCGCGCACGTCGGCGCGCGGGAAGAGGAGCTGCGCACGACGATGATGCACGTGCGGCGCCCCAAGGACGACGTCGAGCTCGAGCGCGTGTGCCGCGCCGTCGCGGCGACCGCGAAAGGCTACGAGGTCGCCGTCGCGACGATCCGCGAAGGCGCCACCGAGCGCGCGATCCAGCTCGAAATGGAGATGGCGTTCCAGCGCGGCGGCGGCACGCGCACGGCGTTCGGGACCATCGTGGCCGTCGGCTCGAACGCCGGCGTCCTGCACTTCGAGCCCGGCCAGCGTGCCGCGAAGAAGGGCGACGTGGTGCTCATCGACTCGGGCGCCGAGGTCGAGCGCTACTCCGCCGACGTCACGCGCACGTACCGCGTCGGCGGCTGGGACGGCTTCGCGCGCGACCTGTACGCCATGCTCCTCGAGGTGCAGGTCAGGGCCGTGAACGCCTGCCGCGCCGGCGCCGAGTGGCGCGACGTCCACCTCGCCTCGGCTGCGGGCATCGCGGGCGGGCTCGCGAAGCTCGGCCTGCTGAACGGCACCGCCGAGGGCCTGGTCGAGCAGGACGTGCACGCGCTCTTCTACCCGCACGGGCTGGGGCACCTGGTGGGCCTGGGCGTACGCGATGCGAGCGGCTACCTGCCGGGGCGCGGGGGCCCCACCCCGCCGGGCCGCGCCCACCACCCC
>CAZIXL010000203.1:0-5950 GCA_964542885.1 uncultured bacterium | reverse complement strand
GGAGTACTGCCACCGCCTCGCGCTCATGAACCGCGGCCGGCTGATCGCGCTCGACCGCCCGGCGGCGCTGCGCCACGGGCTGAAGGAGCCCGTGGTCGAGGTGCGCGCGCCGCACGGGCTCGAGGTGGTCGAGGCTCTTGAGGGCTGTCCCGGCGTGCGGGCGGCGGGCCTCTTCGGGCGCGCCGTGCACGTGACGCTGGCCGACGAGGCCGCGCTCGTGGGCGTGCGCGCGCGCCTGGCGGAGCGGAACGTCCGGGTGGACTCGATCGAGCGCATCGAACCCACGCTCGAGCACGTGTTCATCGCCGCCGTGCAGGCGAGCGGAGGCGCCGTCGATGGCTGACCCCCGCCCGCACGCCGGCGCTCCCGCCGCCTCGCACGCGCCTTCGCGGACCCTGAGCCGCATGCGCCTGCGGGCGATCGCGCGCAAGGAGTGGATCCAGCTGCGCCGCGATCCGCGCAGCCTGGCGCTGGCATTCGCGCTGCCGGTGCTCCTGCTGCTGCTCTTCGGCTACGCGATCACCTGGGACGTGCGCAACATCCAGATGGTGGTCGTGGACCAGGACCACACCGCCCAGAGCCGCGCACTCGTCGAGAGCTTCACGTCGTCGGGCTACTTCCACGTCGTCGAGAGGCTGGACCGCACCGGGGAGATCGCCGGCGTCTTCGAGCGCAGCATCGCGAGCGTCGCGATCGTGATCCCGCCCGGGTTCCAGGCGGAACTGGGCGGCCCACGGCCCGCGCCGCTGCAGGCCATCGTCGACGGTTCCGACGCGAACACGGCCACGATCGCCCTGGGCTACGCCCGTGCGGTCGTCCAACAATGGTCGGGACGCCAGGGCCTCTTGCCAGCCACCCCACCACCCATCGCGAGCGAGAGCCGCGTCTGGTACAACGAGGAGCTGACAAGCCGGAACATGATCGTGCCAGGGCTGGTCGCCGTAATCATGTCGATCATCTCGGCCATGCTGACGTCACTGACGATCGCTCGCGAGTGGGAGCGCGGCACGATGGAGCAACTCGCGGCGACGCCGGTCACGCGCCTCGAGGTCGTCCTCGGAAAGCTACTTCCCTACGTCGCGATTGGCATGACCGACCTCGTGATCTCCTCAGCCCTGGGGGTGTGGCTCTTCCACGTGCCGTTCCGGGGGGATATCGGTCCATTCCTGGGATTGTCGTTCCAGTTCGTCGTGGGCGCCCTCGGACTCGGAATCTTCATCTCGGCGGTGACGAAGTCACAGATGCTCGCCACGCAGGTCGCCATGCTGGTCACCTTCTTGCCTGCATTCCTGCTGTCCGGTTTCATGTTCTCGATCGACGTCATGCCACCGCCGCTGCAGGCGATCACCCTGCTCATTCCTGCCCGCTACTATCTGGTGGTGACGCGATTTCTCTTCCTGAAGGGTGCCGGCCCGGAGATTCTCTGGCCCCAGGCGGCCTTCATGGTGGCCTTTGCGATCGCCGGCGTCGGCTTGGCGGTTCGGGCGTTCCGAAAGGAGCTGCGACCTTGATGCGCGAGCGTCTCGAGCGCGCCCTGGGCATCGCCGCCAAGGAGGTGATCGCCATCCGGCGCGATCCGATGCTGCTCCGGCTGGTGTTCGTCTCGCCCATCCTCCAGCTCGTGGTGTTCGGCTACGCGGTTTCAACCGATGTACGCAACACGAGGACGTTCGTCGTGGACCACGATCACACGGCCGAGTCCCGGGCGCTCGTCGAGAGCATGACCTCGTCGGGCTACTTCCGCGTGGTGGGCCGCTCGGACCGGCCCCGCGACCTCGTCGCGGCGCTGGATCGCGGCGGTGTCGTGGTCGGGCTGCAGATCCCCGCCGGGTACTCGGCCGCGCTGCACGCGCCCGGCGGCGCGAAAGTGCAGCTGCTGGTCGACGGCACGAACTCGAACGTCGCGACGGTCGCGCTAGGCTACGCCGAGCAGATCATCCGCACGCACGGGCTGGCGACCGCGGCCGTGGCGTTCCGCCCTCCCGTGGACCTCCGCGAGCGCGCCTGGTACAACCCCGCGCTGCTCTCGCGCATCTTCAACGTCCCCGCCGTGATCGGCACGATCATGCTGCTCCTCAGCCTGCTGCTCACCGCGCTGGCGGTGGTACGCGAGCGCGAGGTCGGGACACTTGAACAGTTGATGGTGAGCCCTGTGACGCCCGTCGAACTCATCGTCGGCAAGACGCTCCCATTCGCAGCCATCTCGATGCTCGACATGGCGCTAATCACGACGATCGCATTGACCTGGTTCAAGGTACCGTTCACGGGGAATCTCCTGCTCCTGCTGGTAGCCTCTTGCCTGTTCCTGCTCTCGTCACTCGGCCTGGGGCTGCTGATCTCGACGATCTCGAGCACGCAGCAGGAGGCGTTCCTCACCACCTTCATGCTGTTCATGCCCACGATGCTGCTGTCGGGGTTCATGTTCCCCGTCTCGAGCATGCCGGCCGTGTTCCAGTGGCTGACGCTGCTGAACCCGCTGCGGCACTACCTCGAGATCGTGCGCGCCGTGTTCCTCAAGGCGGCCGGGTTCCAGGCATTGTGGTTCCAGTTCACCGTGCTGTTCGTGATGGGAACCACCGTCATGATCGTGGCCGCGTCGCGCTTCCGGAAGACCGTGGCCTGACGGTGGCGCCGGCCCCCGCGCCGGGCAACGGAACGCGCCCGCGTCCGGTGAGGGACGCGGGCGCGCGAGCGTGCGGCGCGTAGAAGGTCAGTGCAGCCAGGTGAGCCGGCGCGTCTGCACCTGCCCGGCCGCCTGCAGCCGGACGAAGTAGAGCCCGTTCGCCACGCGGTGGCCGGCGTCGTCGAGGCCGGTCCACACCACGTCGTGCGTTCCGGCCGCCTGCGCGCCCGCGGCGAGGGTCGCGATGCGGCGGCCCTCGACGCTGAAGACCTCGAGCGAGACGGGGCCGGAGGCGGGCAGCGAGTAGGAGAGGCGCGTGACGACGCCCGCCGGGTTGGGCGAAGCCGGCGCCAGGCGCAGCCCGCCGGCCACCGGCCCGTCGCCGACGCCCGTGACCGAGGCGGTGTCGAAGATCGCCACGACCCATTCGGGGTGGTCGATGAACGGGTTGCGGTTGCCCTGGATCGCGTAGACCGCCGCGTTGCGCATGCGCTCCTTCCAGCTCACCGGGTCGGACGTGGCCCAGGCCACGTACTGCGTCTTCGCCCACGCCTTGGGCTCCGCCCCGGTGAACGAATCGCTGCCCGGCCACCCGGCGTCCTCACCGAAATAGCGCGTCGCCATGTAGAACTGGCTGCGCGCGAGGTCGCCCTTGAACGGGTCGATGGGCTCGAACACGGTGCCCGAGAAGCCGGGCGACACGCTCGGCCCGACCTTGCTGCCGTTGAGCGACGTCGTCGTCGCCACACCGACCTCGCCGTAGGCGTAGTTGGCGCGGTAGCCGTTCACCTTGGCGTCCGTCGGGTACAGGTGGAACACGTCCGAGTACATCGGCGAGGCGCCGTTGAACCACGACTGCGGGAACGAGTGCTCGCGGTTGTAGCCCAGCCCCTCGGTGGCGCCCTGCCCGGTTTCGCCGAAGGCGTACTCGTAGGGCGGCGTGCCGCCGGGCACGTCGGAGTACATGTCCCACACCTTGCCGTTCCACTTGACGTCGGTCGTGTAGAAGGCGGTCAGCGCGTAGTCGTACGAGCGCACCGTGTGGTTCCGGATCCGGTTGTGCAGCGCGACGCGCAGGGCCGAGCCGGTCAGGCCGACGATGCCGTCGTAGTAGCCGGCGGGGATGGTCACGTCGACGTAGTTGAACGACTTCGTCGCCCCGGTCGCGGTCGAACCGCCCAGGTCCGCGACGCCGCTCACCGTGAGCGTGCGGGAGCCCGCGGGGATGTTGCGCACCGTGATCGTGACCCACGAGGTCTTCGCCGGGTCGCGCACGGCGTTCACGGCCACCAGCGCCCCGACCGAGTAGTTGCCCGGGGTCTCGGCGCTCACCTCCTCGACCGGCTCGCTGAAGATGACGAGCAGCGTCGAGTCGCTCATCTCGCCCACCGACAGGATCGACGGCGGGGTGCCGCCGGCGCCGGGAATCGCGTAGCTGGCGGTCGCCGAGTTGGACGGCGCCGAGGCGCCGACCGCGCTCACGCGGTAGTAGACCGTCGCGCCCGGGGCCTGCCCGGGGATCGGCGCGTCGGTGCGGTAGGTGCTGTCGCCGACCAGCGACATGTTGATGTGGGTCGACAGCGTGTTGGCGGCGTAGCCCCAGTCGAGCGTGACCGAGGCCACCGCGCCCGAGGTGTCGACCACGTCGGCCTCGACGTTCACGGGATCGGTCGCGGCGGGAATCGACGGGAAGATCACGACGTTCGAGATGATCGGGCCGCCGGCCGGCGGCGCCGAGCCGTTGTGCGAGCCCGGCGAGGCGTTGGTGGCGAGCGTGACCGGGGTGATCGTCCACTCCGCGGCGTTGTACGTCGTGCTCCCGGTGGTGACGCTGGCGATGCGGACCATGTCCGAGTTCTCGAACAGCGTGGCCGCCGCGACGACCTGGTCCACGACCACGTTGCCGGGGGCGATGAGCTTCGCCCCGTCACCGATCTTGCCGTTCCAATTGTAGGCCGCTCCCGCGGACGTCGTGGCGTTCCAGTTCGCGTCGGCGAAGTTGACCACGAAAGAGACGCTCGGCGTCGGGTTGCCGCAAACGCGCGCCTCCCCCGCGGGCAGCGTTCCGGACAGGTTCCAGGTCAGGACGTCGACACTGTTCGCGATGGCGACGACGGACCAGCCGGTCAGATCCACCGGCCCGGGGCCGGAGTTGTAGACCTCGATGAAGCGGTCCGTGACGAAGCCCATCTGCGGGTCGCACAGCTCGGACAGGATCATGTCGGCACGGACGGGTACCGCGGCGATCGCGAGGGCGAAGAGCGCGGCGAGGAGCGGAACAAGAGGCTTGCGCACGGACGGGGGCTCACCTTTCTCGATCGGGGTCGGGGTCCGCGGGGTGCGGGCCCGGAAAGTCGCGAAAGATTGTGAGGGTCCGCGCCGCTTCGCACAAGCCGCGTTCCGGCGGGCGAAGGGCACACCGGGCCCCGGACCGGGGGCACCACTCCCGCCGCGCGCGGGCGAACCGTCGCGCGCGCGGGTCCCGGGTTCCGCTGCCCGGCGCGCAGCCTGTTCAGGCCCGCCTTGGCGTTCCGGGCCGAAGTCCCCGAGACTGCCGCGCATGACCGCCGAGGGCACACCTCTCACCACCTCGCCGTCCCACCCCGCGACGCCCGCGAATCGCCTCGCACTCGCCGCACTGCTCCCGCTCGCGGGTCTGCTGGCCTGGCGCGGGGAGCCGGCGCTCGCGCTGCTCACCGGCCTCGCGTTCGCGCTCGTGACGCGCGCGCGGCTGCCGCGCCGGGTCGCCGCGCTGCAGAAGTGGCTGCTGCAGGCGTGCGTCGTCCTGCTCGGCTTCGGCATGAGCCTGCCGGTGGTGCTGCGCGCGGGACTGCACGGCGCGCTGTTCGCGGCCGCCAGCATCGCGGCCACGCTGGCGCTGGGCATGTGGCTCGGGCGGCGCTTCGCGCTGGCCGGGCGCACGTCGCTGCTGCTGTCGGCGGGTACCGCGATCTGTGGCGGCTCGGCGATCGCCGCGGTCAGCTCGGTGGTCGGCGCGACCGAGGCCGAGATCGCCGTCTCGATCGGCACCGTGTTCCTGCTGAACGCGCTCGCGCTGGTCGCCTTCCCGCCGCTCGGGCACGCGCTGCACCTGTCGCCCGACGCGTTCGGCCTGTGGGCCGGGATCGCGATCCACGACATCTCGTCGGTCGTGGGCGCCGGCATCGCCTACGGCGGGAGCGCGCTGCAGACCGCGACCGCCGTGAAGCTCTCGCGCACGCTGTGGATCGCGCCGCTCACGTTCGGCATCGCCTGGCTCCACCGCCGCCGCGCCGGCGGCGCCGCGGGCGGGCGTGCCCGCCTGGCGGTGCCGTGGTTCATCGGCCT
>CAZIXL010000202.1:0-5962 GCA_964542885.1 uncultured bacterium | reverse complement strand
AACAAGCTGCGCGGCACGCTCAACGTGTGCGCGGTGAAGGCGCCCGGCTTCGGTGACCGCCGCAAGGCCATGATGGAGGACATCGCGATCCTCACCGGCGGCAAGGTCATCACCGAGGACCTCGGCATCAAGCTCGAGAACGCCCGCATCGAGGACCTGGGCAAGGCCAAGCGCATCGTGATCGACAAGGAGAACACGACGATCGTCGAGGGCGCCGGCAAGAAGGCCGACATCCAGGGCCGCATCGCGCAGATCAAGAAGGAGATCGACGACACGACCTCCGACTACGACCGCGAGAAGCTGCAGGAGCGTCTGGCCAAGCTGGCCGGCGGCGTGGCGGTGATCAACGTCGGCGCCGCGACCGAGACCGAGATGAAGGAGAAGAAGGCCCGCGTCGAGGACGCGCTGCACGCGACGCGCGCGGCCGTCGAGGAGGGCATCGTGCCCGGCGGCGGCGTGGCCTACATCCGCGCGCAGAAGGCGCTCGACACGCTGGCGGGCGAGCTCGAGGGCGACCTCAAGATCGGCGTCATGATCGTGCGTCGCGCGCTGGAGCAGCCGCTGCGCACGCTGTGCGAGAACGCCGGGCTCGAGGGTTCGGTGGTGACGGAACACGTGAAGAAGGAGAAGAAGACGGTCGGGTTCAACGTGGACACGGAGGAGTACGTGGACATGTTCGACGCCGGCGTCATCGACCCGACGAAGGTGACCCGCTCGGCGCTGCAGAACGCGGCGTCGGTGGCGAGCCTGCTGCTCACGACCGAGGCGTTGATCACGGAGATCCCGGAGAAGAAGAAGCCGGCGGCTCCGGGCGGCGGCGCCGGCGGCTACGGCGGCGAGGACTTCTAGTCGGACGCAGCACGAAGAAAAGCCCGCAGCAGCGAACGGCCCCGGGGAAGGATCCCCGGGGCCGTTTCGCGTCCGGCCGCGGGCCTCAGCCGGCTCCGCCGGCCTCGCGCGTCATCTCGATCATCGTGTGGCGGAAGCCCAGCTTCTCGAACAGGCGCTGCGCGGGGACGTTGCGTGCGGCGCTCTTCAGCACGACGCGCGGCGCGCCCAGCGCCTCGAGGCGCGCGATCGCTTCGCGCACGAGCCGCTCGCCGATCCCGGCGCCGCGCGCGGCCGGGTCCACCAGCACGTCGTGCAGGAACCCGCACGCGTCGAGCAGGTCCATCCAGTCGCGCGGCTCGAGCGCAGCGTAGGCGTAGCCCACGACCTCGCCCGCGCGCTCGGCGACGAGCACGACGGCGCGCGACTCGGCGAGCTGCGAGACGAGGAACTGCCCGTAGCCGGCTTCCGGGTCGTCGACCGTGAGGAACCGCTGCGGGTCGAACGCGTGGTGCACCCGCATGAGCGCGCCGCCGAAGCGTCCGAGCGCCGCACGGTCGGCGGGCCGGGCGGAGCGAATCGTCACGTCGTCCATGGAGCCTCCGTTGCGCGTGGCAGGGACCGGCAGCATGCGGTCGGCGGCCGTGCGGCGCCAGCGCCGTGCGCCGCGGGGGGCGCGCCCGCCACGCGGTCGCGCGCCCGGCCCGCCGGCAGCCCGCGCGTGGGCGCGCTACCCTGCGCGCCTCGGACCGCCGCCCGTGCCGACCCCGGAGAGACGCATGCGCACCCACGAGATCGAGCCGACCCTCGCGACGCTGCACGGCCACTTCTCGCGCGAGCTGCCGCCCGTGCTCACGATCCAGCCGGGCGATCGCGTGCGCTTCCGCACGCTCGACGTGGGCTGGGGCGCGTTCGAGAACCCCGATCCGTTCGGCGAAGCGCCGCGCCTGCCCGGCCGCGACCTCGAGCGCGACCCCGGGCACGCGATCTGCGGCCCCGTGGCGATCGAGGGCGCGAAGCAGGGCATGGCGCTCGAAGTGCGCATCGTCGAGCTGCGCACCGGCACGTGGGGCTGGACGGCCGCCGGCGGCCGCTCGACCGAGTGGCACGATCGGCTCGGGCTCGCGACGCTGCCCGCGCACTTCCTGCGCTTCGCGCTCGACCCGGACGCAGGAACGGCGCGCACGCGCGACGGTCTCGAACTGCCGCTGCAGCCGTTCCTCGGCATCATGGGCATGCCGCCCGACGAGCCCGGCCGCCATTCGACCGTGCCGCCGCGCCCGTGCGGCGGGAACCTGGACTGCCGCGAGCTGGTCGCCGGCAGCACGCTGTGGCTGCCGATCCCCGTCGACGGGGCGCTGTTCTCGGCGGGCGACGGCCACGCGCTGCAGGGCGACGGCGAGGTGGCGGGCCCCGCGCTCGAGTGCCCCATGGAGCGTGCGCTGCTCGAGTTCCACCTGCGGCCCGACCTGCGGCTTTCGCGCCCGCGCGCGCACACGCCCGCGGGCTGGGTCACGTTCGGGTTCGACCGCGACCTGGAGGTCGCGACCCGCGACGCGCTCTCGGACATGCTCGACCTGGTGGTCGAGCACGCGGGGCACGACCGCGCCTGGGCCATGGCGGTCGCGTCGCTGCTCGTGAGCCTGCGCGTCACGCAGATCGTGAACGGCGTGCGGGGCGTGCACGCAGTGCTCGCGCACGACGCGCTCGTGGCGCTCCGCGCGAACGCCTGAGGTCCCGCTACCCCGCGATCGCGGCGTCGAGCGCGACCTGCAGCATCGCGTCGAAGCTGGTGCGGCGCTGCTCCGAGCTCAGGTGCTCGGCGCGGCGGATGTGGTCGGACACGGTGAGGATCGTGGCCGCGCGCACGCCGTACTCGGCCGCCATGCCGTAAAGGCCGGCCGCCTCCATCTCGATGCCGAGGATGCCGAGCTTCTCGACCGTGTCGAAGATCGAGTCGTCGGGAGGGTAGAAGAAGTCCGACGAGAACACGTTGCCCACGCGCACCGGCACCTGGCGCGCGCGCGCGGCGCCAACCAGTCGCTCGACCAGGCCGAAGTCCGCGATCGCCGCGAGGTCGTGGCCCTGGAAGCGCACGCGGTTCACCTTCGAGTCGGTCGAGGCGCCGAGCGCGACGATCACGTCGCCCAGCTTCACCTCGGGCGCCAGCGCGCCGCAGCTGCCCACGCGGATCAGCGTCTTCACGCCGTACTCGCGCACCAGCTCGGCCGCGTAGATCGTGCACGAGGGGATGCCCATGCCGTGCGCCATCACCGAGACGCGCCTGCCGCCGAACGTGCCGGTGTAGCCCCAGGTGTTGCGCACGTCGGTCACCCGGCGGGCGTCCTTCAGGAAGGTGTTGGCGACGTGCTCGGCGCGGAGCGGATCGCCGGGCATGAGGACGACGTCGGCGAAATCGCCGGGCTGGGCGCTGATGTGCGGGGTCGGCATAGGGCGGGGACTCTACCGCAACCGGGCGGCGGGCGCGGAAGCGGCGGGGGGCGGTGCGGCGCGCGAAAAGGCTGCGGCCCCGGGGACCATCCCCGGGGCCGCGTGCCCGCGGTTCGCCCTTCCCGCGGTCACTTCTCGTTCGGGATCTCGTCGGGGTTGTCGGCCGGCGTCTCGGCGGCCGCCGCGGCCTGGGCCTCGCCCTTGTCGACGCTCAGGAACACCCAGACGCGACGCCAGCGGTTCAGGTCGTTGCGGGCCGTGACCGACACCCCCAGGCGCTCGTGCCGCGGCTTGAGCGGCATGCGGTAGGTCGCGCGCCAGACGTTGGTGCCGGCCTCGTGCACGAACGGCGTCGGCTCGTCGCGGCCGTCCGACAGCGCGATCTCGCTCACGTCGTCGGTGCCGCTCACCGTGAACTCCACCGTGCCGCCGGGCACGACGAGCGTGTCGCTGGTCGTCACCGTCAGGTCGGGCGGCAGGCCTTCCTTCACCGCCAGGTCGGCCGCCGAGAGCCCGGACTGGACCGGCTTCGCGGGTGCGGGCGTCACCGACGCCACCTGCGCGGCCTGCGCCTCGTGCGTCATCACCGCGGGGGCGTTGTCGCTCACCTGCGCGCTCGAACGTTCGCCGCCGCCGCAGCCCGCGAGCAGCACGCCCGCCGCCACCGACGCCACGAACAGCACCGCGAACGTCCCGAACACGCGCGCCCACTTCTCCGCCGTCGGCTGCCGAAGCACGTCACCTTCGCCGTTCGCGAACCGCTCGCGAACCTCCGTCACTTCGTTCCGGTTCCACATGGCTCCTCGCTCCTCCGGCGCAAGGGTTCGTCGATCGTTGCCGCTGTGCCGGTGCCGGCCTCCGATCGCCGGGGCGAGGACCCGAGTCGCTCGCTTCCGGTGGGGCGGCGCTGCGCCACCCTCGCGATCTCCCTATTCCAAGGCGCGTGCCGTGCCGACAACCGTTTGCGGCGCAGCGTCTTGCGTAGAACGCCCTTTCGCGGGAGGGGGTCGGGTGTGTCAGGATGGACACGCCGCGAGGGAAGGAACGGGGCGCGGAGGAGTACTCATCCACATGGAAGACATGGCACTAGCCGCGCTGTGGAAGAACGCACACGGCGCACTGCGGCGCGTGTTCTCGTTCGGCCCGCGCAGGCGTCGCGCGGGCGTTCGCCGCGGCGCTGCGCCGGCCGCGCTCCTCGCGTGCAAGCTCGCGCTGCTCGTCGTCGCCGCGCTGCCCGCCGCCGCCGAGCGCGCCGAGGGCCCGCGCGTCGTGTGGGCCGCGGGCGCGCAGCTGTACGTCGCCGCCCCCGACTCGGGCCTGCTCGCGCCGCACGTGCGCGTGCGCGTGGTCGACCGCGACCGCGAGGTCGCGCGCGGCGAGGTGACGCGGGTGCTCGACGGGCGGGTCGCGAGCGTCGCGCTCGAGGCGCCGCTCGACGAACGCGTGCGGCTCGACCGCCTCGAGCGGCTCGACGTGACGCTCGAGCCCGCGCCCGTGCGCGCGATCGCGGCGCTGCGGATCGGGATTCCCGCGCCCTCTCGCCGCGGGCTCGTGCCGCCGTGCGCCGACGGCTGGCTCGACAAGTCCGCGCTGCCGCGCGCCTATCTCGACGAACCGCTAGGCAACGACGCGGTGCGGCTCGTCGCCGACACGACGGCGGGGCCCGTGCCGCTCGCGGCGACGTCGCTCGCGTGGCCCGACACGCTGGTCGTCCGCTTCTATGCCGACCGCGCCGACGAGGAGATCGCGCTCGAGCGCGGCGAGCTCGACGTGGGCGTCTTCTGGCCCGGCGAGCCCTCGGCGCGACTGCGCGACCGGGCGTCCGGTTTCGAACTGCTGCTGGGCCTGCGCGCGCGCGGCGCGCTGGTCGCCACCGGCGTTCCAGAGGGCCCCGCCGCGCGCGCGCGCGTCGCCGGCGACCTCGCGGCGCTCGACGCCGAACTCTTCGCGGGCGACCTGCTGACCGTGGCGGCGGCGGGCGATTCCAACGCCGTCGCCCCGTCCGCTCGCGTGCGCTGGAGCGTCGATCCCGCCCTGCCCGGCGCGCGCACGCTCGAGCGCCTCCTGGGCCGCGGGGCGGCCGCACCGAATGCGGCGCTGGTCCGCCTCGCGTGGCGGGACGGCCCGCCGCAGGAAGGCGGCGAGGCGGCGCCCCCGGGGCTGCTCGTGCGGTGCCCCGTGATCGGCTCGCCCGAGCGCGCCGCCGACGTGCGCGCCCTCGGCGTGGACCGCTTCGCGAACCTGCCCGGCTGCCGCACCGAAGGGCTCGCGCGGTGAACTCGCTCCGCGCGCGGCTCGTCCTCGGCTTCGCGCTCGTCGCCATCGTGCCGGTCGGGCTGGCCATGCTGCTCATGGGCCAGCGCATCCAGTCCGAGGTGCGCGCGCAGTCGGCCGAACGGCTGGCCTCGGCGCTCGGCTTCCTGCGCGCGCGGCTCGCCGGCGACGCCGAGCGGCTGGCGGGCAAGCTGGCGCGGCTCGCGGCCGACGCGCAGCTCAAGCGGCTCTACCTGGTCGAGGCGCCGACCGACGCCGAGTTGCGCGAGCAGCTCGCGACCCAGCAGTACCTGCTCGACCTCGACTACCTCGCGGTGCTCGACACGAGCGGGGCCGTGGTGGCCGACGCCGCGACCGCGCCACTCGTGCGCCCGCGCGCGGGCCGCGAGCCGCTGGGCGTGGACGCGCT
>CAZIXL010000201.1:3754-5963 GCA_964542885.1 uncultured bacterium | reverse complement strand
CGACTTCGACCGCGCCATGGGCGCGGCCCGCGTGCAGCAGGGCGACGCGCGCGCCGCGCAGGTCGAGCAGCTCGACGCGCACCTCCTCGCCGGGGTTCGCGTCCACGACCACGCGCAGCGCGCCGCGCGTGGGATTGGCGGCCGTGATCCGCAGCAGCGCGCGCCCGGGCGGGGCCGCCGGCGCGGCGGGGACGTCCACGAGGCCGCTCGCCGCGACCGCCACGCGCTCGCCGCCCGCCAGCGTCCCGTCGCCGTTCCCGCACGGCGCCTGCTGCGCCAGCGCGCCGCCGTCGCTGGTGCCGTAGGCCGCGAGCGCGAGCACGAGCGTCGCCGGCGGGGCCGGGAACCACGCCGACACGTCCACCAGCCCCTCGAGCGCCGAGCCGGCGGAGGACTGCAGGGCGGACGTGACGACGGCCCCGGCGGGGTCGAACCAGCCGTTCCAGCCGTTCGAACCCTCGTTGCCCAGCACGAGCCGGTAGCTCGCGACCTGCCCGGCTTTCGCCCACGGCGCCGCGCGCAGCGAGGTCGACTCGGGTGCCGCGACGAACACGAAGTGATCGAGCGCGGCCGCCCTCGGGACCGCGACGTACAGCCAGCGGCCGTCGTAGTCGGCGTGCAGGTCGAGGCCCGCGCACGACGCCACGACCGGAACGCCGGCGTCGAGCGTGCCGTCGATCACGTGCGGCGGGGACGTGGCGCCGCTCACCGCCACGTGCCAGTCGGCGCCGCCGTTGTTGTCCCACGCGTTCGCGGCGCTGTGGAACACGAAGTCGACGCTCGTCGCGTTGGCCGGGATCGCGTACGTGTACTCGAACCGGCTCGAGTCGGGGTTCCACGTCATCGCCGGGTCGGGCGCGAGCACGCTGGTCCAGCCGCTGTGGCCCACGTGCACGTACACCGGGTGCGTGTCGTCGGGCAGCGCGCCCGGAACGGGGTCGTAGCGGATCGCGAGCGAGCCGCCGGCCTGCGGGTTCGCGGGGCTCCACGCGACGGCCGGGCGAGCGGGCGTGGCCGCGCCCTGGCCCACCCAGACGTGCTGGATCGGGCTGCGGCGCACGCGGCCGTTCGCGTCGACGGCCTCGCAGTAGTAGTCGAGCAGCACGTCGGCGAGCCCGCTCACGTGCGCCGTCCACTGCTCGGCGACGTACGCCGGCATCACGGTGAAGTCGATGCCCGGGTCGCCGAAGACGTTGCCCGCGGGGAACGCGCGGCGCGTCATCGGCGCCGCCTGCCACGGCCCGACCTCGGGCCCGCCCGCGTACGTCTCGTTCTGGCTCGAGGCGAGCGGGTTCGCGCCGTCGGCGTCGACGCGGTACAGGAGCCGCACCGAGTCCACGCCGCTCACGTCGTAGGCGAAGGTCCACACGCGGAAGTCCGGCGTCATGTCGGCGCCGGCGCCCGGGGGCCAGCCCCACAGCGCGCCGCCGCCCTTGCCGCCCGGGTTCCAGGGCAGGCGTTGCGGCAGCCACAACGTGGGTGCGGTCGTGTCGGGCGCGCCCGCGAGGATCGCGTTGGCGTACTCGACCGCGCGGTTACACGCGAGCGTCGCCTTGATCTCCATGTCGAGCGCCGTGCCGTAGTACATGTAGCCGCTCTCGTGGCCGGCGAGCAGGAAGTGCCAGGCCTCGTCGATCGGCGTCGCACCCGGCAGCGTCGGGTCGGCCATGCGCGCGGGATCGGGCGGCCCGGCGATCCCCTCGGCCGTGAGCACGCGGTTGGTCGCGGCCGTCAGCACCGCCCAGTTGCGCTCGTCCTCGGCCCAGCCGTTCTCGATGTCGAACCGGCCCGCCGCGTTCACGAGCGGCCAGTTCCAGTTGATGAACTGCGGTGAGCCGAAGTCGCCGTCCGCGTTCACCCAGCCGCCGTCCTCGACGTGCACGAGGTCGGCGGGATCGACCGGGTGGTCGGCGAGGTACTCGGCGACGGTCGTGGGCTCGTAGCCCTGCGCCGCGGCGGCGTGCGCGAACGAGGTCACGTTCTGGTGGAAGTACGAGTCGCCGCCCGACCACGCGTTGTCGCCGTCGTGCGCGAACAGCACGAGCATCGGCTTCGCGGGATCGTTGCGCGACGCGATCGCGTCGATCTCGCCGGTGCCGTAGAGGCCGTAGCCCTCGTTCCACGACATGCCGTCCGCGGCGGGCACCACGGTGAGCGCGGCGATCGCGCCGCTCGCCGGGTCCACGTACTGCGCGCGGTGCGGCCGGAG
>CAZIXL010000201.1:0-3744 GCA_964542885.1 uncultured bacterium | reverse complement strand
CGGAGGCCGAACGGCACCGGCACCTTCGTCGTCACCCCGCGACTGATCGACTGCGCGTAGTACCAGCCCTGCGCGGGGTTCTGCCGGTCGGCCCGGTTGGGCGGGTCGCAGTTGTCCTGCCGCGCGTCGTACGGGTAGTCGGCGCACGCCCGGGCCAGGTGGACGTCGGGCACCACGGACCAGGTGACGCCCTCGGCCACGAGCGCCGGGATCAGCCGCTCGGAAAAGCACATCTCGGCGGGGAAGAAGCCGGTCGAGAGCGCGCCCGGCCCCCACGCGCCCGGCATCACCGCCTTGTGCGCCTGCAGCTCGCGGCGGAACACGGCCTCGTCGCAGAGCGGGTTGATCGCGTGGTGCATCCCCACGATCACCGGGTCGAGGCGGCGCCGTCCGCCCGAGGTGGTCCAGCCCATCGCGTCGCGGTAGGGCTGGTACCAGTGGGTGGCGTAACGTCCGCCGTTCCAACCGGCTGCGGCCAGGCTGCTCACGTTCTGGATGAGCGAGCCCGCGAACGAGACCTGGGCGCCGGCGTCGGGCAGGTCGAGCACCGACTGGAGCGCGTCCTTCGGGTAGTCCTGGTAGTCGTGGACGCGGTCGTCGCTGTTGAAGATCGAGAACTCGTCGTTCTGGCCGTGGCCGAGCGTGATCGTCTCGAAGGCGAACTCGTACGCCGCGCCGTTCCAGGTGCTGCGCTCCGGCCAGTAGATCGGCTGGTGCATGTGCCAGAGCCAGGTCGTGTGGATCGGGGCCGCGGCGGCCGCCGGGGCGAGGAGTGCGGCGGCGGCGATCGGTCCCAGCCAGCGCGGGGTGCGGAGGGCGGCGAACATGGCGCGGCGGAGTCTAGCAGTCGGGCCGCGCGGTGCGCGACGCTTCCCCCGCCGGATCGGGACGCCGCAGGAGTCGCCCCGCCGCGAGCGCCGACAGGATCGCCACGCCGACCGCGATGGCCATCAGCGCACTCGCCGGCACGCGCGGTGTCGGAGCCGGGAACGGGCGCCCGGCGTCCGGCAGGGGCCGCAGCCAGACCGCGTGGTCCCGGAGGTCGAGCACGACGTCGAAGCGCGCCAGCACCTGCATGCCGAGCATGTTCCCGAACTGCGGGCCTTCGCGCGACGGCCGCTCGACCAGCGCCGGGACGTCGGGCAGCCGGAAGGGCCCGATCGAGAGCGCGGGCACGCGCACGCGGTCGGCGCTCGCGGTCCGCGGCCCCACGCCGCCGACGCGCGCGGTGCCCAGCCGCGCGAGGGCGCCCGGGAGCCCGTGCTCCGCGGCGAACGCCTGGTTCACGCTCACGGTCCCGCCGCTGCCCGTGTTGATCACGAACCACGCCGCGCTCGTGTCGCGACCGCCGTGGAGCGTGGCGCGCAGCAACGGCAGCGTGCCGCTCCAGCCCAGCTCGAAGCGCTCGAAGCCCGGCGCGAGCGGCGGCAGCGAGTCGTACACGACGAGGCGGTCGCGGGCGAAATCGAAGCGCACGACCTTGTCCTCGAACAGGTCGATGCCGGCGATGCCGTCGCCGCGGTCGGCCTGCTTCTCCACGTACAGGACCGGCTCGTGCGCCCACGCGAGCCCGCCGATCTCGAGCGCGTGGTCGCGGCTCGTGCGGCGCAGGGTCGTCCCGCCCGAGCCCGCGTTGAGCGTCGTGCCGTCGAACGTGAGCCTCACGCCGCGGCGCAGGCCCGAGGGATAGATCACCAGCGTGGCCGCGCCCGTATCGAGCAGCAGGCGCAGCGGGGGCGAGCCGTCGAGGCGGCCTTCGACCCACGGCTTGCCGTCGCGGCCGATCGTGAACGGGATCTCGACCGGCCCGGCGCCGGCCGCGCCGGCGAGCCGCGTGGCGCTGCCGCGCCCGGCCGACACCCGCGTGCGGCAGGGCAGCGAGTCGTCGAGCAGCACCGTGAACTCACGCGACTCGCCGGGGCCGATCGTGAGCGCGAGCGAGTCGAGGTCCGAGTAGAAGGTCACCGTCCGGCGCGCGGTCGAGCGGCGCGCCTCGTAGGTGTCGAGCGGCACGGACGGATCGGCCGTCCACAGCCCCGGCCAGAGCCGGCCGCCGTCGCGCACGTCGAGCGTTCGCGCGTGCGCCCGGAGCGTGGGCGCCGTGAGCGCGCTCGCGCCGGCCGTGGCGGCGCGCGGGCGGGCGGGCGACGCGAGCAGGACGAGGCCGAGGAGCGTGACGACGGGGGCGTGGGTCCGCATGGTGGGCACGGTAGCATTCGGGCCGCGACCGAGGCAGGATGTTCGGGCGACCGCCGTTGGCGGCGCGCCGACCGCGCCGGGCGCGCCGGTCGGCGAATCGTACCCGCCGCCGGAGGGCCCGACCGATGGTGCAGCCCTACACGATTCCCGCCGCGACGCACGTGGGTCACGTCCACCTGAAGGTCGCGGATCTCGAGCGCGCGATCGGCTTCTGGTCCGGCGTGCTGGGCTTCGAGATCGTGCAGCGCTACGGCGCGGGCGCGGCGTTCCTGTCGGCGGGCGGCTACCACCACCACATCGGCCTCAACACCTGGGAGAGCCGCGGCGGCTCGCCGCCGCCGCCGCGCGCGACCGGCCTCTACCACGTCGCGATCCTCTACCCGGACCGCCGCGCGCTCGCGACGGCCGTGGCGCGCGTGCTCGCCGCCGGCGTGCCGCTGCAGGGCGCGGCGGACCACGGCGTGAGCGAAGCCGTGTACCTCGCGGACCCGGACGGCAACGGCGTCGAGCTCTACCACGACCGGCCGCGCGCGGAGTGGCCGCGCGACGCCGACGGCGGGCTGCGCATGGTCACCGATCCGCTCGACCTCGAGGCGCTCGTGCGCGAGGCCGACGCGCCCGTCGGGGATCGTTGACCCTGCGCGCGCGGCACGGCTAGCCTGCCGCGGTCCCGTGCTGTTCCGTATCCGCCCGACGTCCCGGCGGCCCGGAGGCCGCCTGCCATGCGCGAAGAAGACCTGCTGCGCCTCGAATGGGTCGCCGACCCGCAGATCTCGCCGGACGGCACCCGCGTCGCCTGGACGCGCGTCACCGTCGACGCCGAGGCGGACGAGTACCGCACGAACCTGTGGATGTGCGAGGTCCCCGTCGGCGGGGCGCCGCCGTCGGCGCCGCGCGCGCTCACGTTCGGCGGCCGCGACTCGCAACCCCGCTGGTCGCCCGACGGCCGCACGCTCGCGTTCGTGCGCAAGGCCGGGGCCGAGGAGCCGGCGCAGGTCCACCTGCTGCCGCTGCAGGGTGGCGAGCCGCGCGCCCTCACGTCGCTCAAGGGCGGCGCATCGTCGCCGGCGTGGTCGCCCGACGGCACGCGCGTCGCGTTCCTCTCGGGGCACAACCCGGCGGTCGACACGCCCGACCGCAAGAAACCGAAGCACGAGGCCGGCCGCGTGGTGACGCGTCCCGAGTTCCGCTGGAACGACGAGGGCTTCGTCGACCACGAGCACCTCGACCACCTGTGGGTCGTGCCGGCCACGGGCGGCGAGCCGCGCGCGCTCACGCGCGGCACGCGCTGCAAGGAGTCCTCGCCGGCGTGGACGCGCGACGGCCGCTGGGTCGTGTACGCGACCGACCGTCGCGAGGAGCCGTGGTTCGGCGACCCGCTCGAGGACAACGACCTGCGCGCCGTGCCCGCCGACCTCGAGGCGCCGGTCGACGGCGAGGGCACGCGGATCGTGGCCGACATCGCCGGCCCGCTGGGCCCCTTCGCGTTGGGTCCGGACGGCCGCCTGCTCGCGGTCGGCGGCGTGCGGCCGTCGCCGCCGCGCT
>CAZIXL010000200.1:0-5965 GCA_964542885.1 uncultured bacterium | reverse complement strand
GCAGGACGTGAAGCTGCTCGGCTACTGCGCGAGCGTCGCGGCCATGGCGCACGCCCCGTTCATCTCGGGCACGAGCGCGAAGACGTTCGGCGTCAAGTCCTACGAGGAACTGGCGTCGATCAAGGACGTGAAGAGCGTCTTCGAGGGCCCGAAGTTCGCGCGCTGGCGCTCGTTCCGGGACTCCGAGGACGCGCGCTACGTGGGGCTCACGGCGCCGCGCTACCTGCTGCGGCTGCCGTACGGCTCCGAGACCGTCCCGGTGAAGGAGTTCGCGTACGAGGAGTCGGTGACGGGCTCGCACGACAAGTACCTGTGGGGCAACACGGCGTTCGCTTTCGCGTCGCGCCTCACCGACGCGTTCGCGAAGAACCGCTGGTGCGCGAACATCATCGGCCCGCAGGGCGGTGGCGCCGTCGAGGAGCTGCCCGTCCACGTGTTCAAGGCGGCCGGCGCCGACACGATGAAGATCCCGACCGAGGTGCAGATCGGCGACGCGCTCGACCTGTCGCTCTCGGACCTGGGCTTCATCAGCCTCAGCTGGCGCAAGGGCAGCGACAACGCCGCGTTCTTCGCGGCGAACTCCTGCCAGAAGCCGGCGTACTACGGGCAGAGCGCGAAGGGCAAGGAGGCCGAGGCGAACTTCAAGGTCGCCACGCGGCTCCCGTACATGTTCGTGATCTCGCGCCTGGCGCACTACATCAAGTGCATCCAGCGCGAGCAGATCGGCAAGAACATGGACGTGATGAAGCTCAACCGGATGCTCTCGGACTGGGTGGGGCAGTACGTGTCCGACATGGACAGCCCCTCGGACGAGGCCGTGGCGCGGCGCCCGCTCAAGAAGGCCGAGATCACGGTGGAAGAGGTCCCGGGTGAGGTGGGCTGGTTCAAGGTCGGACTCAAGGTCATGCCCCACATGAAGTACGAAGGGGCGGACTTCACGCTGTCGCTGGTCGGCAAGCTGGACAAGAAGGCGAGTTGATCCATCCGCGGAGACGGGACGGCCGGCGGACGCCGGCCGTTGCCCGGTGACGCAGTCCCCGTCTCCGTCCGCTTCCGTCACCCAGGAGGTCTACGCAGATGGCTGAAACCGTCCACCTGTACCTCAAGGCCAACGGCTCGGATATCCAGGGCGAGAGCACGCAGACCTCGCTCGGTCGCGAGAACAGCATCGAGTGCTTCTACCTCGAGAGCGGCATCGCGACCACCCGTGAGGCCGGGAGCGCCCGGGCCGCCGGCCGCCGCCAGCACCACCCGCTCACGATCCGCAAGCGGATCGACAAGGCGAGCCCGCTGATCTCGAAGGCGCTCTGCAGCAACGAGGTGATCGAGGGCACGTTCAAGTTCTTCCGTCCGAACCCGACGGGGGACGGCACGACCCAGCAGTTCTTCACCATGAAGATCACGAAGGGCCGGGTCGCGAGCCAGCGGCTGTGGTCGCCCGACTCGCTGGTGCCCGCGACGTCGACCGAGCCGCCGCTCGAGGAGGTGTCGTTCGTGTACCACACGATCGAGTGGACCTTCACCGACGGTGGCGTCACGCACCAGGACCAGTGGGACCAGCAGGCCTGACGTCCGTGGCGTGAGCCGCGGGGGCCACGCCCCCGCGGCCGCGCTTTTCCCCCGGAGCGACCACCGTGGCCCGTGAACAGAGCCTGCTCGAGCGCGTGAAGCATCCCGACCGCGAGGACCGTCGTTCGGTGGACCCGGACGCCGGCCGGCTCGCGCAGTCGGTGCTGCGCAACCTCGAGAAGCTGCTGAACTCGCGCCACGGCGGCGCGCCGACCTGCCCCGACTACGGCATCCCGAGCCTCGAGGACGTGCTCCACGGCGGCGCCGAGGGGCTGCGCGACCTGCCGGCGGACATCCGCCGCAGCATCGAAACGTACGAACCGCGGCTCCACAACGTCCGCGTGCGCCTCGCGCCGCGGGGCGAGGACGCCGCGCTGCTCCGCTTCGACATCACGGCGGAGCTGCTCGTGGGCGGCCGCCGCTCGCGGGTCCACTTCGAGACCCGGGTCGAGGATTCGGGCCGGATGAGCGTGAAGGAGTAGCCGTGCGGTCGAGCTACTACGACGAGGAACTCGACTACATCCGCAATCTCGCGCGGGAGTTCGGCGCCACGCACCACGAGGCGGCCCATCTCGTCGAGCCCGGGCAGGATCCCGACGTCGAGCGCCTGCTCGAGGGCTTCGCGTTCCTCGCGGCCCAGGTGCGGCAGACCCTCGACGACGATTTTCCCGAGCTGACGCACGGCCTCTTCAGCATGCTCTGGCCGAACTACCTGCGGCCCGTGCCGTCGCTGGCGATCGAGCAGTTCAAGCCGCGCCCGGGCGCACTGCGCCAGTCGGTGCGCGTGCCGCACGGCGCGCAGGTCGTGACCGGCGAATCGATGCCCGACCAGCGCTTCAAGTTCCGGACGTGCTGGGACGTGCGGCTGCAGCCGCTCGAGCTGGACGCCGCCTCGATCGAGACCACCCGCCGGGGCGAGACCAGCCTCGTGCTGCAGTTCGCGCTCCACCCGAACGTGAAGTTCGACTCGCTCGAGCTGGACCGCCTGCGGATCTACCTGCACGAGGACGTGCGGCACTCGTGGCAGCTGCACTACCACCTGTGCCGCCGCGTCGCCGAGGCCACGGCGAGCGCGGACGCCGGCGACGAGCCGGTGCCGGTGCGCTTCGAGCCGGTGGGCTTCACGCGCGAGGAGGCGGTGCTGCCGCACCGCGACGGCGTGCCGCTCGGCTACCGGCTGCTGCAGGAGTACTTCCTGTTCCCGCAGAAGTTCGGCTTCCTCGACCTGTGCGGGCTCGAGGCCCTGCGCGGCGAGCAGGTCAAGTCGCGCTTCACGGTGCGCGTCGTGTTCGACGCCGAGGCCGAATCGACCATGCGCGTCGCGAAGGAGGACCTGCGGCTCAACTGCTCGCCGGTCGTGAACCTGTTCCCGCACGAGACCGAGCCGGTGACGCTCGAGGCGACGCGCGCGCGCTACGCGCTGCGCCCGCAGGGCTCCGACCGCTCGCGGCTCGACATCTGGTCGGTCGACGCCATGTCCGTGCGCGGCACCGACCGGGTGGACCGCGAGATCCCGTGGTTCTACTCGTTCTCGCCCGACGTCTTCCGCGAGTCGCCCGCCTACTTCACGGTGCGCCGGCAGGCCTCGCCCGACGGCGAGAGCTTCACGACGTACGCCACCGTGGTCGAGGCGGGGGGCAGCCCGCACCCGATCGGCGAGGGCACGGCCACGTTCGAGATCACGGCCACGAACGGCCGCGCGGTCGCCGCGCTCGAAGCCGGCGTGCTCAAGGGCACGACCGACTCGAGCCCCACGGGCACCACGTTCGAGAACATCACCAAGCCCACGCCGCAGATCGAGGTGCCGCAGCGCATCGGCCTGCTGTGGCGGCTGCTGTCGCTGCTCACGGCGAACCGCGCGCGCCTCGCCACCGCCGAGACGCTGCGCCTGACGCTCGAGCTCATGGCGTCGCTCAACGCCGGCACGGGCGCGGGCGACAAGGGCTTCGCGCTCGGCGGCCAGGACGAGCGGGCCGCGCGCGACATCCAGCGGCGCATCCGCGCGATCCGCGGCCTCGAGTCGCGCCCGGTCGAGCGCATCCACGGCGGGGGCATGATCCGCGGCTCGCGCCTCGTGGTGGCGGTCGACCCGCAGCCGTTCGAGGGGCTGGGCGCGCTGCACCTGTTCGGCTGCGTGCTCGACGAGTGGTTCGCGTCGCACGCGACGATCAACACGTTCACGCAGCTCGAGGTGCGCCACGACGAGAGCCGGCTGCCGCTCACCTGGTCGCCGCGCCTGGGGGGCGACCGGGTTTGACCCCCGAGCTCCGGCACCCGGCCCATGCGTGGGAGTTCCATCCGCTCGTGCGCCACCTGCTGGAGGAGCTCCAGCCGCGCGTCCGCCCGGGCGAGCCCGGGCGCCCCGAGGACGAGCGCGTCCGCTTCGTGTCGAATCCGTCGCTGGGCTTCCCGGCGTCCGAGGTCGCGAGCCTCGAGTGGTCGGGTCCCGAGGGCGCCGAGCGGGCGACCGTGATGGTGAACTTCCTCGGCCTGCACGGGCAGGCGTCGCCGCTGCCGTCGCACTACGCGCAGCAGGTGCTGTGGGACCTGATCGAGCCCGAGGGCAAGCGGGTCCTCGACTTCCTCGACCTGTTCAACCACCGCATGGTGTCGCTGCTCTACCGGGCGCGCGAGAAGTACCGCCACCCGCTGCGCTTCCGGCGCGACGGGCGCGACGAGTTCACCCGCCGGGCGCTCGCGCTCGCCGGGCTCGACGACGAGGAGGTGCGCGAGGCCGCCGGGGCGCACCTGCCCGACGTGCTGCGCGGGCTGGGCGTGCTCGCGAGCCACACGCGCAGCGCCGCCGGGCTCGAGGACCTGCTCCGCGCCTCGTTCCCCGGGATCGGCGTGCGCGTCGAGTCGTGCGTGCCGAGGCGCCTCGCGATTCCCGAGGACCAGCGGCTGTACCTGAAGGCCCCGCGGCGCACGGCGCCCCGGCGCGGCGACGCGCTCACCGGCCTCGGGCGCGACACGTGCCTCGGCACGAGCCGCGTCGATTCCAGTTCGGCGTTCCGCATCGGGCTGGGCCCCATGGACTACCCGGACTTCCGGCGGTTCCTGCCGGGCGAGCCGGGGCTCGCGTCGCTGTCGCGGCTGACCCGCCTGTACGTGCAGGAGCCGCTCGACTTCGACGTCGAGCTGCACCTGCGCCCGACGCAGCGCCCCGCGCTGCGGCTGGACACGGGGGAAGGCCTGAGGCTCGGGCAGACGAGCTGGGTCGCCCCGACCGACGCCCGCGAAGGCCGCGCGCGGGTGCGCGTTCCGCGACCCGATCACGCATGGAAGGAAGACGCCTCTCACGCCGCCTGAGCGGCCGCACGGAGACTCCGCCGATGGAAGTGGACCTGAAGCAACTGCCGCGCAAGCTGGGCCCGACCTGCCGCCGCACGCTCGAGGCCGCGCTCGGCCGCTGCATGTCGGCCGGCCACTACGAGCTCACGGTCGAGCACTGGATGCTGCAGCTGCTCGACGATCCGGGCTGCGACCTGCTGCCGATCCTGCGGCACTTCGAGATCTCGCAGGCGATCTTCCAGAAGACGCTCCAGCGCGCGCTCGACCGCGCCAAGTCCGGCAATCCGGGGCGGCCGGTGTTCTCGCCGCTGCTCACGCTGCTCATGAAGGACGCCTGGGTGAACGCCTCGATCACCATGGGCCACCCGATCATCCGCTCGGGCGTCGTGTTCTCGACGTTCATCGGCTCGGCGGGCCGCTACAGCGGCGAGGATTTCTCGTCGATGTTCGACAACGTGCGCTTCGACGAGTTGAAGCGCGACATGGACGAGATCTGCAAGACCTCGCGCGAGAACGGCGAGGTGGCCGAGTCCGTCTCGGCCGTCGTCGGCGGCGGCTCGGCGGCCGGCGCGGCGCTGGCGCCCGGCGGGGCGGGCGCGGACTCCGCGATCGCCCGCTTCATGACCGACTTCACCGAGAAGGCGAAGAAGGGCGAGATCGATCCCGTGTTCGGCCGCGACCGCGAGATCCGCCAGATGATCGACATCCTGGCGCGCCGGCGGAAGAACAACCCGATCGTCGTGGGCGAACCCGGCGTGGGCAAGACCGCCGTGGTCGAGGGGCTGGCGCTGCGCATCGCGCAGGGCGACGTGCCCGACGTGCTGAAGAACGTGCGCCTGCTGTCGCTCGACCTGGGCCTGCTGCAGGCGGGCGCGAGCGTGAAGGGCGAGTTCGAGAACCGGCTGAAGAACGTGATCGCCGAGGTCAAGGGCTCGACCACGCCGATCATCACGTTCATCGACGAGGCGCACACGCTGATCGGCGCCGGCGGCGCCGCCGGGACGGGCGACGCGGCGAACCTGCTCAAGCCCGCGCTCGCGCGCGGCGAGCTGCGCACGATCGCGGCGACGACGTGGTCGGAGTACAAGAAGTACTTCGAGAAGGA
>CAZIXL010000199.1:0-5967 GCA_964542885.1 uncultured bacterium | reverse complement strand
GGCGCCGATCACCATGAGCGCGCCCAGCGCCTGGTTCCACGCGGGCGGGCGGGCGAACAGCACGACCTCGAACAGATACGTGAACACGATGCCCATGTAGCCGAACGCGGCCAGGCGCGAGGCCTCGGCGCGCGCGTACGCGCGGCCCACGAACACCTGCCCGAGGCCGCCCGAGAGCGCGGCGAGCGCGAGCGGCACGTAGGCGCTCGCGTGGACGGGGCGCAGCGTCGGCAGCGCGAACAGCAGCAGCGTGACGCCGGCGAAGAGCGACATGTGGAGCGCGATCGCCTCGCTGCTCTCGCTCCGGCCGATGCGGCGCAGGCGCAGCAGCGCGAGCGCGTAGCTGAAGCCGCCGAGCAGCACGAGCCCGCCGATGGGGCCGTTGTGCGCGGGGTTGGCGCCCATGAGCACCGCCACGCCCGCGAACCCGCCCACGACGCCCAGCCACACGGCCCGCCCCACGCGCTCCTTGAGCACGGGACCCGACAGGATCGCGACCCAGAACGGCGAGGTGGCGTAGAGCGTCGTGGCGTCGCCGACCGAGATCTGGTTTTCGCCCAGCGCGTAGAACAGCGTCAGCGCGCCGCCGGTACCGAACGCCGCGCGCAGCCAGGTGTTCTTGCGGTCCACGACCGTGAGCGGCTTGTGGTTGATGCGCGCCGCGACGATCGCCACGATCGCGCCGCCGAAGAACCGCGCGGCGCCGATCTCGGCCCACGGCAGGTCACCCGCGCCGGCGCGGGTGGCCACGCGCATGATCGCGAACGACAGCTCGGACAGCGCGAGCCAGAAGAGGCCGGAGCGGTGCAGGCCCTTCACGAGAAACGCCGCGTCCCCCGCGAACGGGGACGCGGCGACCTCGGGGTGCGCCGAAGGGAAGGGCCGGGTTTCATGCCGACGCCGGCGCGCTCGCGCCGACGTCCAGCCAGTTCACGCGTTCGCGGTAGAGCTCGGGATCGAGCCGCTTCAGGTCCATGTAGCGCCCGCGGTGGCAGGTCACGAGGATCACCTGGTGCCCGCCGCCGAAGCCGTCGACCAGCGTGTGCATGCCGGCCTGCAGGCGCGCGTCGTCGCTGGTCGCGAACGCGTCGTCGAGCAGCAGCGGCAGCGGCTCGCCGCCGCGCGAGAGGAACTCGCTCACCGCCAGCCGCACCGCCAGGTAGAGCTGGTCGCGCGCGCCGGCCGAGAGCATGAGGTGCGCCTTGCCGCGCGAGACGAGCGGCCCGCCCTCGAGCTGGATCGAGAAGTCCAGGTCCTCGCCGAAGCGCAGGTGGTCGACGCGCGTGCCGAAGGACTCCAGCAACTCGCCCACGCGCGTGTTGAGGAAGTCCGCCCACTTGCGGTGCGTGTCGGTCGCCACCTTCTGGATGGTCGCGCGGGCCAGCTCGACGCTTTCCTTGAACGCCTTCGCGCGCGCGTGCGCGCGGCCCAGGCGCTCGATCTGCGACTCCAGCTCGGGCCGCAGCTGCGTGTGGCGGCGCCACACCTCCTCGACCTCGAGCCGCAGGTTCGCGCGGTTCTGCTGCGCCTCCTCGAGGCGCGCGCGGCACTGCTTGGCCTCGACCTCGATCTCGTCGGGCAGGCGCGGCGACGTGATGTGCTCGCGCCCGGCCTCGAGCATCGAGATGCGCTGGCGGCGCTGCTCCACCTCGGGCTCGGGCAGCAGCCGCTTGCGTGCGTACGGGATCAGCTCTTCGACCAGCATCGTCCAGCGCGAGCGGCCCTCGGCGCGCTGCGCCAGCTCGTCGACCTGCTCGGCCCACGCGCGCTCGGGGTCGTACGCGAGCCCGGCGCTCTGCAGGATGCGCACCGCGCGCTCGCGCAGGCCCGCGACGGCCGCCTCGTCCACGCGGCGCTCGCGCTCGACCATCTCCCAGTTGCGGTCCAGCTGCTCGAGCCGCTTGCGCGCGTTGATCGCCTGGCGCGCCTCGTACGCCACCTTCTCGAGCTGCTCGGGGCTCGGCGTCGCGTCGGTCGCCGGGCCGCGCAGCAGGCGCTTCGACTCCTCGACGACGCTCCGGCGCTGGCTCTCGGCCTGCGAGAGCTGCTCCTGCGCGCGCAGCAGCGGCGCGCTGTCCTCGAGCAGCCGCGCGTACTCGTTCCAGTGGCGCATCAGGTCGATCGCGTCGCGATAGCCCATGAGCCGCGACATGTCCGCGAGCCCGGCTTCGTTCTCGGCCCGCTGCGTGCGCAGCAGGTTGAGCCGGCGCTGCGCGTCGGCCAGGCGCTTGAGCGCGCTGTCGCGCTCGGCGGCCTGCGAGCGGCCGCCGATCATGAGCAGCGCCGCGCCGGCCGCCGCCACCGCGCCGCCGGCGCCGAGCAGCGACGCCCACACCATCGGCGCCGCCTTGAGCGCGAGCGTCACCGCGCCCGCGAGCGCCGCGCCCAGGCCGAGCGCCAGCGCGAACCAGCCGGGCACGCGGCGGGCGCCGCGCGCGGCGTCGAGCGCGCGCAGCGACTCGGTCGCGCCGGTGCGCTCCTGCTCGAGCTGCGCGACCTCGGTCTGGAAGGCGAGGTTCGAATCCGACTGCGTCCGCAGCAACCGCTGCTGCGCCTCGGGCAGCGCGCCGAAGCGCGCGCTCAGGAACTGGATGCGCTCGGGATCGTAGCCCTGCGCGGCCAGCTGGTCGCGCAGCACGAACACCTGCTGGCGCTGGTGCGAGTCCTCGACCGCGACGCGGCGCAGCTCCACGGCCAGCGCGTCGCAGCGGCGGGCGTCGTCCTCGGTGAAGTCGTCGTACTCGTGGCGCTCGGCGAGCATGGCCTCGATCTGCTCGCGCTCGGCGCGCCATTCCTCGCGGCGGCGCGTCTCGAACGTCTCGAGGTTCCGCTGGCCCTCCTCGAACCGGGCCACGGTCTCGCGCAGCTCGGTCTCGATGTTGGCCGGCATCTGCGCCACGGCCTCGAGCCCCGCGGCCTCCTCTTCGAGCCGCTTGAGCTCCTCCCGCGAACGGTCGTTCTCCTCGAGCTGGCGGCGGATCTCGGCGGCCATGCCCGCATGGCGCTCGGCTTCGAGGCGGCGCAGCTGGTCCTTGAGGGCGTTCTCCTCCTCGGTGAGCGCGGCGAGCGTCTCGAGCGGCACCTGCGCGAGCAGCAGCTGGTGGTCCAGGTCGTGCAGCTCGGTCTCGGCCAGCTGGCGCTTGGCCGCGAGGCGGTCGATCGCCGTGTCCACCGCGAGCGTCGAGTCCAGCTCGGGCGCCTCGTAGCGCCGCAGCGCGTCCTCGAGCACGCGCATGGCCTCGGACGCGTTCGTGTCGCCGATGTGCGTGTCGGCCGCGTTCTCGAGCCGCGCGCGCAGCGTCGACGAGCGGCGCGCCTTCTCGTCGCCGGGCACCACGCCGTCGATCTCGCCCTGGCGCAGGAACGCGCACTTCTCGAACTCGGTCGAATCGACGCCGAGCAGCCGGCGGCCGACCGGGTACTCGTCCTTGCCCTCGAGGAATTCGGCCGTGACCTCGCGGCCCGTTCCGTCGAACACCGCCACGGTCCCGCGCTCGAAGTCGCGCGTGATGCGGTAGCGGCGGCCCAGCACGTCCAGGTCGAGCTCGACGCCGTACGGGCCCGCGCTCCACGGGCGCCAGCGTTCGAGCGGTGTGAGCACGCGGTGCGAGCGCTTGTCGTCCTCGAGGCCGTAGAGCGCCGCCGCGATGGCGGCGAGCAGCGACGTCTTGCCGCGCTCGTTGTCGTCGACGACCACGTTGGCCTTCACGGTCGAGAACGCCCACTCGCCGCGCAGCGGGCCGAAGCCGTCCACCTTCAGGCGCAGGAGCTTCATCCCGCCACCTCGTCCCACACGGGCGCGACCTCGCGCAGCTTGAAGGCGTCGAGCCCGTGGAAGAGCGCGCGCTCGAGCACCGCCTTGCGCGCAGGGTCGGACTCGGCGTCGATCTGCCCGAGCAACTCGCGGGCGAAGCGCTCCTCGGTGGTCTTGGGGTCGCGCGCGCGATACGAGCCCAGGTCGTAGTCCGGGCGCACGCCGGTGGTGTCGAAGCGCAGGTAGAACGCGCGGTCGCGCAGGTCGTGCCCGGGCGCCGTCCAGCGCACGCCGGGGCCGAGGCGGCCCGACAGCCGCACGGTGGCCAGGTCCAGCTCGCCCGCACCGGCCAGGTCGAGCGCCTTGAGCACGCGGCGGTCGATCGCGTCGGGGCTCGCCGAGCCGGTGACGTCGACCGCCAGGTCGTAGACGCGGCGGCGGTCCAGCTCGATCGGCTCGACCTCGACGAACGGCATGCGGTGCCCGTATTCGATCCGCACTTCGATCGCCCCGTGCACGCCCGACTCGGTCAGGTCGAGCGACACGCCCGAGCCGGCGTAGGCCAGGCGCGCGCCGGCCGAGTTCACGCCCTCGGCCAGCGGCTGCTCGATGCGCGCGAGCGAGTGGTAGTGGCCGACGGCGTGATACACGAACGGCGAGGCGGCGACTTCGTCGTCGGAGAACGGCGCGGTGATCTTCTGCCCCGGAGGGCACGAGCCCTCGCGCGAGCCGTGGAAGACCGCGACCTCGAAGCCCATCGGGTTGGTGCCGGTGACCGCGGCGACGGCCTCCCTCGCCAGCGGCCGCTCGGTGCTCTCGACGTTGGCGGTGAAACAGCGGCCCCACACGCGCACGCCCTGCAGCCTCGGCACCGTGGCCACGCTCCAGCCGGCGGTGTCGAACACGTGCACGTGCGCGGGCCACGCGATGCCGCGGGCCTGCAGCAGGCGCTGGTTCCACGCCGCGTTGCTCGCGCTGGCCGGGTCGTGGTTGCCCGGCGCGATGAACACCGGCGGGCAGCCTGCGACCGAGAACGCCTTGACCGCGAACGTGAGCAGGCCGGCGTCGACGTTGACGGAGTCGAACAGGTCGCCCGGCACCAGGATCGCGTGCGCGCCGCGCTCGATGGCCTGCGACACGGCCTGCTCGAGCGCGCGCTGCTGGTCGCGGCGGCGGTCCTCGCGCCGGTCGGCGGGCAGCCACGAGAAGGGCTTCCCCAGGTGCAGATCGGAAACCTGCAGGAAACGCGCGAGGGCCATGCGGCGAAGCCTCGAGTCGGTTCGGGTCCGGAGCCCCGGAGCCTCCTGCCCCGTTGCTCGTACGATGCGGCGCAAGTTATCAAGCCGCAGCGGTGTGGGGCAACGAGCCGCACGCCCGGGGGCGGCTCCGGAGTTGTCGGCAACCCGGCGCCCGATCCTCACCGCCGACTGCGGGCCCCGGCCCGCTTGTCGTCCCGGCGCCGGCCCGGGCAGACTGCCGCCCGTCCGTCGGTCGGCGAGCCGCCCCCTGCTTCCACCCTCCGATCCGCGAGGATTCGCCCGTGAAGACGACGCGCGCCCGCGGCCGCCTGCCCCGGCCGCTGCTGGAGTTCCTGCAGATGGAGTCCGCCGGCGGGCTGGTGCTCATCGCGGCCACGCTGCTGGCGCTGGTCGTGGCCAACTCCCCCGCCGGGCCGGCCTACCACGCGCTGCTCGCGCGGCCGCTGGCGGTCGGCGCGGGCGCGGCCTCGCTGGCCAAGCCGCTGCTGCTGTGGATCAACGACGGCCTGATGGCGGTCTTCTTCCTGCTCGTCGGGATGGAGCTCAAGCGCGAGCTGCTCGAGGGCCACCTCGCCTCGCCCCAGCAGGCGAGCCTGCCCGGGTTCGCGGCGCTGGGCGGCATGCTCGTGCCCGCGCTCGCCTACGCGGCCTTCAATCACGCCGAGCCGGCGGCGCTGCGCGGCTGGGCGATCCCGGCGGCGACCGACATCGCGTTCGCGCTCGGCGTGCTGTCGCTGCTCGGGCGCCGCGTCCCGATCGCGCTCAAGGCGCTGCTGCTGAGCATCGCCATCTTCGACGACCTTGGCGCGATCGTCGTGATCGCGCTCTTCTACACGGCCAAGCTCTCGCTGCCGGCGCTCGGCGTGGCTGCCGGACTCGTCGCGCTGCTCGCCGCGCTCGACCGCGCCGGCGAGCGGCGGCCGCTCGTCTACGTGCTCGTGGGCATTCCGCTGT
>CAZIXL010000198.1:0-5978 GCA_964542885.1 uncultured bacterium | reverse complement strand
GGATGGGTGGTCGCTGTCAATCCGTTTTTGGGCAACGGGTTGGGGCCGCGGCCTCGGCCGCCCGCCCTCAACCGGTCCCCAGCGCCCGTCGGCGGGCCTCCTCCATGGGGTGTGCGGCGGCCGCATCCAGCTCCCGGCGGACGGTCGGCCGGCCCGCGGCGACCTCGGCCGCCAGCGCCCGGGCGAACGCCCCGCTGCGGATCTCTTCCAGCATGGCGCGCATCTCGCGCCGGGTCGGCTCGCCGATCACCCGCTGGCCTCGCGTGAGGTCGCCGTAAAGCGCAGTCCCGCTGATGCCTTGCCGCAGGCCGGCCACCCCTCGCTCGTGCAGCAGGTCGGCCAGGAACTTGAGCTGGTGAACGCACTCGAGGTAGGCGA
Source organism: uncultured bacterium (assembly GCA_964542885.1). Taxonomy (GTDB): domain Bacteria; phylum Eisenbacteria; class RBG-16-71-46; order RBG-16-71-46; family RBG-16-71-46; genus CAIXRL01. The sequence goes on along the minus strand of CAZIXL010000198.1, from coordinate 5,600 downwards.
TCTCCGGCGAGTAACCGTTCTCCACCAGGACCTCGAACGCCGACCGGACCAGCGCGTTCATGCCTCCACAGAGAACGGCCTGTTCCCCGAACAGGTCCACCTCGGTCTCCTCGCGGACCGTCGTGCGCCAGAGCCGCGCCCGGGCGCAGCCGAGCCAGCCCGCGTAGCGCTCGGCCAGCGCCCAGGCGCCACCGGTGCCGTCGCGGTGCACGGCGAGGTAGGCCGGCAGGCCGTCGCCGCGCTCGTAGACCTGGCGCAGCACGCGCCCGGGCCCGGTCGGCGCGACCAGCACGACGTCGGCGCCCGCGGGGAACGCGAGTTCGCCGTAAAGGAGGTTGAAGCCGTGCGCGAACACGACCCCGGCATCGGCCGCTAGCGCGGGACCGATCTCGGCCCAGAGCTGCGGCACGGCGTCGTCGGGCAGCAGCACCGCCACGATCCGTGCGGCGGCCGCCGCCGCCGCGAGCGACCGCACGTCGAAGCCGGCCGCGCGGGCGCGGGCCTCGGCGCCGTGGCCGGACCGCGCCCCCACGATCACGTTCGCGCCGGAGTCGCGCAGGTTCAGCGCGTGCGCCGCCCCCTGGTTGCCGTAGCCGAGGATCGCGACCTTCTCGCCGCGCACCCGATCGTTCATCGCCTTCCTCCCGGCGGGCCGGGAACGCGAAACGGCCCCCGCCGGTCGTCCAGCGTGGGGCCGTCGCGCATCGTGCGGACCCGCAGCGGGCGGCGCCGCGAAGCGCCCCCGCGGGTTCCTACTTCTTCGCCACCGACCAGTCGGACTTGGTCACCAGCTGCCCGGCCGCGTTGAACGTGAACGCCAGGCCCTTCGCCCCGTACACCCACGTCTGGAGCGTGCCGCCCGTGTCTGTGTTCTCCCAGGCCAGCACCTTTTCGGGGCTGCCCATCGAGCTCAGCGTGTTCGCCGCCGGCGTGCCCGCCTTGGCCGAGGCCACCGCGTCCTTCACGCTCGCGACGGGCGCGCCCTTGTTGAGCGCCATGTAGTAGATGAGCATCTCGGTCGACTTCGCGTTGTTGCCGGCCTTGCTGTACACGGCACCGAGCTGGCGGAAGTAGACCTTCTCCTCCGGCTTGATCGAGATGGCCTTGAGCAGCACCTGCGTCGCGTCGTCGAACTTCTTCTCGTCGGCCAGCACCGAGCCGAGCGACGACAGCGCGTCGGGGTCGTCGGGCGACTTGGCCAGCACGGCCCGCCACATGGCCTCGGCCTGCGCCAGGTCGCCGGCGTACTGGTACGCGAGCGCCGCGTTGAAGACCAGGTTCTGGTCGTCGGGGCGCTGCTTGTACGCCTGCGCGTACGCGTCCCCCGAGGCCTTGTAGTCGGGCTTCTTGGTGTCCTCCTTGCCACCTTCCTGCGCGCGTTTGAAGTAGGCGTTGCCGAGCCCCATCCACAGGTCGGCGTTGTTCGGCTCGGCCTTGGTCAGCTCGCCGTAGTAAGCCACCGCCTCGTCGTACTTCTTCTCGTCGAGCAGCTGGTTGGCCTTGTTGGCGCGCACCGTGCGCAGCGCGTCCTCGAGCGTCGAATCCTTCGGAGCCAGCGTCAGCCCGTGCGTGAGCACGTTCTCGGCGTTCACGAAATCGCCGTCGAGCGCGTACGCCGTGGCCAGGTTGCGGATCGTCTGCGGGTTGCCGGGGCGCAGCAGGCTGGCGTCGGTCAGCGCGTCGATCGCCTTGGCGAAGGCGGCGTGCGCCTGGTCCTTCTCCTCGGCCTCGGCGAGCGTCTGGGCGTCCTGGATCTGCTGGATGCCCTTGTTGTACGACATCGACCAGTAGTGGTCGCGGTTCGCCGAGATGACGTCGGCCTTCTTCTTGTCGCCCTTGGCATCGGCGCCGGCGAGTGCCTTCTCGAACGCCTGGCCGGCCGGGCCGAAGCTGTCGACCTCGGCCAGCGCCCAGCCGAGGTAGCCCAGCGCCTCGAAGTCCGCGGGATCCTCCTCCGCGCACATCGTGAGCTGCTGGACGGCCTTGTTCATCTCGCGCTGGTAGTCCTCGGTGTTGCCGCGGTCCTTGTCCTTCAGGCCCTGCACGACGTACTGGATGCCGCCGGCACAGTGCATGTTGCGGGCGAGCGCGGAGCCCGCCCAGGCGAGGCACGACCCGACGGCCACGAGCGTGACGAGCGTGCGAAGTTTCAAGGCACTCCTCCTTGTATCCGGTCGGTCAGACGAGGCGATTGCCGTTCACCTGCAGGCCGAGCGTGGCCCCCAGGAACTTGGCCGCCTTGCGAGACGCCAGCATGCGCGTCATGAAGATCTCGAAGTACTCCATGACGTGCGAAATATTCGGGTCGATCGCGAGTTCGAGCGTGATGTGCTTCCGGTCCTCGTCCACGTTGAGGAAGCTCTTCTCCACCGCGTAGTTCACGCGGTCGTGGATGTCGAAGCGGATCATGTCGGGATTGCGGACGCGCGTGCGGTGCACGTCGCTCTTGTCCGCCAGGATCAGCGCGGCGGCCACGGCGTTCACCGGGTCGCCGTCGTTCTCGTGGTGATTGCCGATGGCGGCGATCACCTTGAGCACTTCCATGTCCTCCATCCCGAAGTCGTTCAGGATCTGCATGGCCATCACGGCGCCGGTCTGCGCGTGGTGGTCGCGGTTCACCGCGTTGCCGATGTCGTGCAGCACGCCGGCGATGGCCGCGAGCTCGCACTCGCGCTCGGGGTGGCCCATGCGCTTGAGCACGTTGTAGGCGATGCGGCTGACCAGCCCCACGTGGCGCTCGCCGTGCTCGGTGTAGCCGATCTGCTCGAGCGACGCGTCGGCCATCCGGATGTAGCTCCGGACGCGCGGGTGGTCCCGGACGAACTCGAACGTCACCGGTTTCGGCGGGACGAGCGTCGCGGCGGGATTGGTCCTGGCAGCATGAGAGGTCATGTGAAGGCCCCAGAGCGGGATTCGGGCCAGCCCACGCGGCGCATGGGGCGGCGGCGAGCGGGCCGAATCTAGGTCCGCAAATCCAAATGCGTCAAGGCAGTCCAACGCTTGACGGCACGCTGACTTCGAGCGGCGGCACCGCGCGCCGAGGCGCGAATGCCACACTCCGTCGTCCCCCTACAGCACCTCGATCGGGTCCACGTCGGCCACGACGCGCACCCGGCCGCGGCCGGGCTCGGCGGCCCACTCGAGCGCGGCGGCGGCCGCCGCGCGCAGGTCGGCGCCCGATCCGCCCTTGAGGAGCAGGTGCCAGCGGAAGCGGCCGCGCAGCCGCGAGAGCGCCTGCGGCGCGGGGCCCAGGACCGTGATGCCCTTCGCCTCGGCCACCGCCTGCACGCGGCCGGCCAGCGCCAGCGCGGCGCCCTCGACCTCGGCCTCGTCGGGGCCGTCCACGAGCAGCGCGACGAGGCGCGTGAACGGCGGGTAGCCCGCCTCGCGGCGCATGGCCAGCTCGTCCTTCACGAACGCGCCCGACTCGCCGCGCAGCATGGCGGCGATCGCGGGGTGCTCGGGGGTGCACGTCTGCACGATCACCTCGCCGGGCGTGCGGCCGCGGCCCGCGCGGCCCGCGACCTGCATGAGCAGCTGCCAGGTGCGCTCGGAGGCGCGGAAGTCGGGCAGGTGGAGCGCGATGTCGGCGTCGAGCACCCCGACCAGCGTGACGCGCGGGAAGTCGAGCCCCTTGGCGATCATCTGCGTGCCGAGCAGCACGTCGGCCTCGCCGCGGGCGAAGCGCCCGAGCAGCTCGGCGGGCGCCTCGCGGTCGCGTGCGACGTCGAGGTCCAGCCGCAGCACGCGCGCCTCCGGGAAGACGCGCGCCAGTTCGCGCTCGGCGCGCTGCGTGCCGGCGCCGCCGAAGCGCAGCAGCGGCAGGCGGCACTGCGGGCAGGTCGCGGGGGCGCCCTCGCGATGGTCGCAGTAGTGGCAGCGCAGCGTCGGCGGGTCGAGGTGCAGCCGCAGCGTGATGTCGCACCGCGCGCACTGCGGCGTCCAGCCGCAGCCGCGGCACTGCACGTGGTGCGAGTGCCCGCGCCGGTTGATCCACAGCAGCGCCTGCTCGCGCTTCTCGAGCCGCTCGGCGAGCGCCGCGCGCAGCGGCGCCGACAGCAGCCCGCCCGAGGCGTCCTCGCGGCGCAGGTCGGCCAGGCGCACGACCGGCAGCGCGCGGCGGTCCACGCGCTCCGGCAGCACGAGCTTGCGGTACTTGCCGCGCGCGGCGTTGGCGAGCGTCTCGAGCGCCGGCGTCGCCGAACCCAGCACGATCGGCACACCCAGCATCTGCGCGCGGCGCACGGCCACGTCGCGGCCGTGGTAGCGCAGCTGCTCGCTCTGCTTGTAGGCGGGCTCGTGCTCCTCGTCGACCACCACGAGCTTCAGGTTCGGCAGCGGCGCGAACACCGCCGAGCGCGCGCCCACGACCACGTCGACGGCGCCGCGGCGCGCCAGCTCCCAGTTGCGGCGCCGCTCGCCGGTCCCGAGGTAGGAATGGAGCAGCGCCACGCGCGCGCCGAAGCGCTTCGCGAACAGCCCCACGACCTGCGCGCCGAGCGCCACCTCGGGCACCAGCACCAGGGCCTGCCCGCCGGCCTCGCGCGCGGCGCGCGCGGCGCGCAGGTAGACCTCGGTCTTGCCGCTGCCGGTCACGCCGTGCAGCAGCAGCGGCGCGAACGCCTTCGCCGCCACCGCCTGCTCGACCGCGCGCACCGCCGCCGCCTGCGGCGCGGTGAGCGTGAGCCGCTCGGGCATCGCCAGCCGCATCACCTGGTCCTCGCTGGCGCCGCGGCGCGCGCGGCTCTTCGCGAAGCCCTCGAGCCCGCCCGGCAGCGCGGCGGCCAGCACCTCGCCGGGCGGCGCCAGGTAGTACTCGGAGATCCAGCGCGCGAGCGCGAGCAGGTGCGCGCTCAGAGGCGGCGCGGGCAGCACCGCGGTCAGGTCGAGCAGGCGCTCGGCGGGCGCGTCGGCCGGCGGCTCGCCCAGCACCTCGAGCACGAACCCGCGCGCGGCGCGGTTGCGGAACGGCACGCTGACCTGCGCGCCGGGACGCGCGCGGTCGCGGAGGGCGTCGGGGATGCGGTAGACGAACGTGCGGCGCAGCGGGATCGGGAGCGCGACCCGGGCGAAGGACATGGCCGCACTCTACAACAGGAGACCGCACGGACCGGGCGGCGCGAGGGGGCGCCGCGGACGGCGGGTCCGCCGGGCAACACGAAGCCGGGCCGGCGGCGTGCGTGCGCGCACACGCCGGCCCGGCCTCCGGAAGACACGCGATGGAGAGGTGTCGCCGGAGACCTAGGCCTGCATGCGGTTGCTGCTCGTCTGGCCGAGGATCGCGTTGATGCGCTCGACCAGCTTGCGCGGGCTGAACGGCTTGGTGATGTAGTCGTCCGCGCCCACCTCGAAGCCGATCTTCTGGTCCACGTTGCGGCCCTTGGCCGACAGCAGGATCACCGGGATCTGCTTCGTCTCGTCGTCGGCCTTCAGGCGCTTGCACGTCTCGTAGCCGTCGAGCTTGGGCATCATGATGTCGAGGACGATCAGGTCCGGCTTCTCGGCCTTGGCCTTCTCGAGCGCCTGTTCGCCGTCGAGCGCGGTCAGCACCTCGTAGCCTTCCATGCCCAGGCTGAAGTCCAGGATATGGACGATGTAGA
>CAZIXL010000197.1:0-5995 GCA_964542885.1 uncultured bacterium | reverse complement strand
CGCCCCGCACGACGTGCAGCGCGGCCCGGTGCTTCGTGCCGGCCTCGGTCCACGCGTGCGTGCCGCGCTCGACCGCGACCGTCGCGCGCGGCCGGCCCTTCGGCGGGCGCGGCGCGTCGAACCAGTGGAGCCGCCCGGCGATCATCAGGTGCAGCACCAGCCAGAGGTCGCCCTCGAAGCCGATCGCGATGCGCTTGCCGAGCCGGCGCACGCCGGTGGCCGCGCGGCCCTCGGCGTCGGCCAGTGGCGGCGCGAACGTGCGCAGCAGGTTGGGGCCCGACACGCGCGCCACCAGGAGCCGCGTGCCGCGCACGCGGCGCTCGACGTGTTCGGCGTACACGGTGACGTCCGGCAACTCGGGCATGGCGGGGGAGTGTGCCCGATCCCGGGCGCGCCCGCGCGGGCCGGCACGCGGCGGTCAACCGCGCCGGGGGCGCCGCCGATAACGACGGGGCGATCCAGCAGGCACACCCCGCGCTCCCGGCGCTCCCCCGGCGCCCGCAGGCTCGACCGACCCGAGGAGTCCGACCACCCATGTTCCCGACCGCCTTGCGGCGCGCGGCGCCGCTCGCGCTGCTGCTCGCGCTCGCGGCCGCGCCCGCGCGCGGCGAGATCTCCCCGCAGGCGAAGGCCGTCGTGGACCAGTACGTCGAGGCCACCGGCGGCCGCGCGGCGTTCCTCGCGGACACGGTGCTGCACGCGAAGTACCGCCTCGTGTCCGAGGGCATGACCGGCTCGCTCGAGCGCTGGGTGCGCGCCCCGGACCAGATCCTCGAAGTGGAGCGCATCGGGCCGCTGCGGCGGCGCGCGGGGTTCGACGGCGCGCAGGGCTGGAGCACGGACCTCAACTCGAAGAAGGTCTCGCCGCTCGAGGGCAAGGACCTCGAGGCCATGCGCTCGATCGCCTGGTTCCTCACCGAGCAGTGGGCCCGCGACGACCAGGGCGGCGGCACGGTGACGCGCGGGCAGAACGCATACACGGGCGGCCGCTCGATGACGTCGCTGCACGTGGTGCCGCCGGTCGGTCCCACGGGCGAGCTGTGGTTCGACACCGAGACCGGGCTGCTCACGCGCATCACGCACCGGCGCGACCAGTACCACTGGGACGAGCGGCTGCTGAACTGGAAGACGCTCGCCGGCCGCAAGCGCTGGACCGCGTCGCTGATCGGCGACTCCGTGCTGTTCGCGGCCGGGTTCCAGCGGCTGAACCTCGACAGCCTGCGGGTCGAGGCCCCGCGCGAGGAGAGCGCGTTCTCGCCGCCGGCCTCGAGCGCGCGCCCGGTCGCCTGGCTGAAGTCGAAGGGCGTCGCGCGGCTGCCGTTCCGCTACAAGCGCGGCCACGTGTGGATCCGCGCGTCGGTCGACGGCGGCCCGCTCGACGACTTCATCCTCGACACCGGCTGCACCGTGTCGGCGCTCGACCGCGCGTGGGCGCGCTCGCACGCGGTCGAGACCCAGGGCGAGATGGCCACCGAGGGCGTCGGCGGCATCGGTACCGGTGCGTGGGCGGCCGTGCGCGCGCTGAGCATCACCGGCCCGAACGGCGACGGCGTGCGCGTGCCGGACCTCAAGGTGGGCGTGCTCGAGCTGAACGACGACCTCGAGACCTACGACTGGAGCCGCGCGGCGGGGCTGATCGGCTACGACGTGCTCGGGCGCTTCACGGTCGAGATCGACTTCGACCGCCAGGAGCTCGTGCTGCACGACCCGGCGACGTATCGCTACGCCGGGGCGGGCCAGGCGCTGCCGATGACCATGTACGCCGGCATCCCCACGGTCGAGGTCGCCCTCAACGGCGGCTGCCGCGGCCAGTTCCTGGTGGACGTGGGCAACGCCACGGTGCTGTCGGTCAACTCGGACCAGGTGGATCGCTGCCACCTGTTCGGGGCGAAGCGCAAGGAGGTGCAGCACTGGGTCGGCGGGATCGGCGGCATCTTCACCGAGACCGTCTGCCGGCTCGACAGCATCCGCGTGGGCCCGTTCGGCTGGACCGAGCCCATCGCCGGGCTGACGCTGCACCGCTACGGCGGCGCGGGCAGCAAGGAGGTGCAGGGCAACCTCGGCACCAGCGTACTCGAACGCTTCCACTGCACGTTCGACTACGCGCACGGCACGCTGTGGCTGGAGCCCGGCAGGCGCTACCCCGACCGCGACCGCTTCTCGCGCAGCGGGCTGTGGCTCACGCGCTGGTCGGGCAACGTCTACGTCGTCCGTGTGGTGCGCAAGTCCCCGGGCGAGGCGGCGGGCTTCAAGGTGCGCGACATCGTGCGCGCGATCGACGGCAGGCCGATCGAGGGCTGGACGCCCGAGCAGATCGACGCACTGCTCGTGGACGGCCCCGTGGGCACCGTGGTCACGCTCACGGTCGAGCGCGACCTGGTGAACCAGGACCTGGAGCTGACGCTCGCCGACGTGCTCTGAGCGCGCGGCGGCCACGCCGCGACCTTGACGCCCTCCTGACCGCGCGGCGCAGCGCAGCGCGAGCCGCGCGGTCACATCGCGCATCCCACGGCGTAGACTGCCCGGAAGCACGATCCCGTCGACCCATTCCCGGAGAACGCCGATGTCCGTCCCGCGCGTCCTCGCCGCGACCACGTTCGCGGCCACGCTCCTCGCCCTCGCCCACTCGCCGGTGCCCGCGGCGCCGGCCGGCCGGCAGCCGTCCCGCGTGCAGCCCGTGGCTGCCGCACCGGCGAAGGCGGCGAATCCCGACACCGCCGTCTTCGCGGGCGGCTGCTTCTGGTGCACCGAGGCGCAGTTCAAGGGCTTCCCGGGCGTGCTCTCGGTGACGTCGGGCTACACGGGCGGCACGGTGCCGAATCCGACCTACGAGATGGTCAGCTCGCACCGCACGCATCATCGCGAGGCGGTGCAGGTCGTGTACGATCCGGCCGTCGTGAGCTACCCGAAGCTGCTCGAGCGGTTCTGGTACGGGATCGACCCGACGCAGGCCGACGGCCAGCTCTACGACGTCGGCGAGAACTACCGCACCGCGATCTACTGGCGGAACGAGGCGCAGCATCGCGAGGCGCTCGCCTCGAAGGAGGCGCTGCAGCGCTCCGGCCAGTTCAAGCAGCCGATCGCGACCGAGGTGCTGCCGGCGAGCCGGTTCTGGCCGGCGGAGGAGTACCACCAGGACTACGAGGACAAGAACCCGCAGGCCTATCGCCGCTACCGCGAGGGCAGCGGGCGCGACGCCCGGCTCCGGCAGCTCTGGGGCGACAAGGCGAAGCAGCCGAACGACCACTGACGGGCGCGTCCGCGCCCGCGGACGACGGAGACGAACCGCATGCCCGTGCTGATCCCTTCGCCCTCGCGCGTCGCCGCGGCGGGCAACGCCCCCAAGCTGATCGACGAGTACGTCGGCCGCGTGAACCACGGCGAGCCGCGCGTGAGCATCGCCCACATGCGCAGCCCCTCGGGCTGGGTCGAGCCGGCGCAGGCGCCCGAGTTCGACGAGTACACGGTCGTGCTGCGCGGCACGCTGCGCGTGGAGCACGACGGCGGCACGCTGGACGTCGCGGCGGGGCAGGCCGTGCTGGCGAAGGCCGGCGAGCGCGTGCGCTACTCGACGCCCGGCCCGCAGGGCGCGGAGTACGTGGCGGTCTGCCTGCCGGCGTTCTCGCCCGGCCTCGTGCACCGCGAGGACTGAGCGCCGCCTTCGCGCGGCGGACGAGCCGCCTCCCGGAAACGCGCGCGGCCCCCGGCGCCGGTGGGCGCGGGGGCCGCGGAACAGCCGGCTGCGCGGGCGCGGCTCAGTGCCGCGCGCTCATCTCCCGGGTGCGGGCGGAGACGGCGGTGATGCGCGCGGCGATCTCCGCCGTGGCCTTCACCTGCTCGTCGAGCGAGCCGAGGATCACCGACGCGTTCGAGTCAACGTCGCGCACCGACGTGCCGATGGCGCCGATCGCCTTGGTCACGTGGTCCGTGGCCGAGAGCATCTCCTCGACGGTGGCCGAGATCTCGTCGGTCGCGCGGGCGGTGTCCTGCGACAGCACCTTGACCTCGTTCGCGACGACGGCGAAGCCGGCGCCGTGCACGCCCGCGCGGGCGGCCTCGATCGTGGCGTTGAGCGCCAGCAGGTTCGTGTGGCGCGCGATGCGGGCGATGAGGCCGACGACGGTCTCGATCCGGCGCGCGGCGTCGCCCAGCTGCTGGATCGCGCCCACCGAACGGTCCGACGCGCCCACGGCCTGCGTGGTCATCGAGACGGTCTGGCCGACCTGCGTGCGGATCTCGTTCGTCGTCGCGTTCAGCTCCTCGCAGGCGGCGGCGACGGCCGACGTGGCCTCGGCCACTTCGTTCGCGACGCGCGTGCGGTCGGTCTCGAAGACGCGCAGGTTCTGCTCGTCCTCCTTCATCTTGTAGGCGGCGTTGTTGATGATCCGGGCGCCGTCCACGTACGAACCGAGCAGGCCGCGCTCCAGGATGGGGCGGTGGAATCGCCCGTTCGCGCAGTTCTCCATCGCGGCGCCGGACTCGCGCACGAACGCGTCGGCGATGTCGAGCAGGTGGTTGATCGCGTTGCCGATGCGGCCGAGCCGCGCGTCGTCCGGCTGGTTCAGCACGCGCGCCTCGAGGTCGCCGCGCGCCGCGCGCTCGCAGACGTCGGCGATGTGGTCGAGGAACGCGTCGCCGCGTTCGGGGCCCGCGTCCGCGGGCGTGACGGCTGGGTTCCCGGTCGCGCTCATGCGGCCCTCCGCTCGAGCTTCGTGCGCTCGGACAGGCTGAAGACGAACTCGGAGTAGCTCATGCCCGCCTTGTCCAGCTCCCGCGTGAGCAGGCGCGTGGCCGCGGCCATGCCGGCGTGGTAGTCGCCGTGGCGCTTCTCCTCGGCGAGCATGAGCGCGTACAGGTCCTTCACCTTCGCGAGCGCGTCGGGGTACGGCACGCGGCGGTTCGAGTGGTACCCGACGCAACGGCCGGCGCGATCGAAGCTCGGCGTGACGTGCGCGAGCACCCAGTAGTGGTCGCCGTTCTTCGCCAGGTTCACCACGTACGCGAAGATCTCCTCGCCCGCCTGCACCGTGTCCCAGAGCAGCTTGAAGACCGAACCGGGCATGTCCGGGTGGCGGATCAGGTTGTGCGGCTTGCCCAGCAGCTCGGCCTCGGTGTAGCCCGAGACCCGCCGGAACACGTCGTTCGCGTAGGTGATGTGCCCCTTGAGATCCGTCTTGCTGACGATGATCTCGTCGTCACCGAACCGGGCTTCGCGGCCCGACGGCGGAATCGCTTGCTTCCGCATGCGCTCGTTCCCTGTTCGAAATGTCGTTCGCGCCAGAGGCTTCGCCGCGGGGCCGGCGACGGCTGCGAGCCCGCGCGCGAGTGCGTCCCCGGCGCGGGCGACAGGCAGGAGCATCGGTCGCGCACGCATCGCGCATGAGTCCCGCGTGCGCGCCCGAGGCGGCGCGCGCGCAACTGACGGGAAGTGCGTCGCGCGTCCGCAGGGAAGAACGCCCGCCCCCTCGCGGGGGCGGGCGTCGGCGCGCGGGACCGGCGGATCAGGAGACCGCGGAGGCGGCGGCGCGCTCCTCGTCACGCAGGCCGTAGAGCGGCCGGTACTTGTTCCACAGGTAGTCCATGTAGGGCTCGAGCGACATCGGCCGCCCGGTCGCGCGCCGCACCAGCTCGTCGGCGGTGAACTTGGCGCCGTGCTGGTACACGTGCTCGCGCAGCCAGTCGTGCAGCGTGCCGAACCGCCCCTGCCCGATCTCGGAGGGGATCGACGGCTGCGCGGCGACGGCCGCGGCGTAGAACTGCGCGCTGAGCACGTTGCCGAGCGTGTAGCCCTGGAACGCGCCGCCGATCGGCCCGGAGTACCAGTGCACGTCCTGCAGCACGCCGTCCTTGTCGTCGGGCACGGGCAGGCCGAAGTCGGCCTCGAAACGCTCGCGCCAGACGCGCGCCAGGTCGGCCACGGCGACGCGGCCCTCGAGCAGGTCCAGCTCCAGCTCGAAGCGCAGCATGACGTGCAGGTTGTACGTGACCTCGTCCG
>CAZIXL010000196.1:0-6022 GCA_964542885.1 uncultured bacterium | reverse complement strand
GAACCTCGAGGTCCCGATCCGGATCACGGTCGACGACTGGACGGGGCTCTACGTGGCGAACCTGCGCGACGAGTTCCGCAACCGGGCGGCGTTCGAATGGAAGGCCTGGATGGACGCGGCGAACTTCTGCCTGGCGCGCAACGCGCACCTGGACCAGGGCCTCGAGTGGGCGCAGGAGGCGGTGAGCCGGCCGGGCAACGGTGTCGAGAACTTCGAGACGCTCACGACGCTGGCCCGCCTGCAGATCGCGAACGGCAGAACGGCCGACGGCCAGGCGACGTTCGACAAGGCGATGGGGCTGCCGGGCGTGACGCCGCTCGACCTGCACTCGCTCGCGCGCGGCATGCAGGCGGCGGGACAGAACGACCAGGCGAAGCGCATCTACGCGATGAACGCGAAGCGCTTCCCCGGGCGATGGCCCGTGGACTTCGGGCTGGCGCGGGCGGCGGCGATCGACGGTGACTTCGCGCGCGCGGCGGCACTGGGCCGCAGGGCGCTGCCGAAGGCGCCCGACGAGGGGAACCGCAAGAACCTCGAAGCGGTCATCCGGTCGTGGGAAGGACAGGCGGCGGCGAAGCGGTAGCCGCGCATCCGGCGGGGGGGAGCGGCGCGGCCCGCGGCTCCCCCTGCGCGCGCCCGGTCGTCCGGGCGGAGCGGGCCGGCCGGGGAGCCCGCCGCCGCGGCCCTACGGCGCTTCGGCGGCCGCCTCGACCTGCAGGCGGGACAGCTCGCCCGAGAGCTTCACGCGTACGCGCAGCACCAGGAAGATCGCGACCGCGAGCAGACCGGCCACGAAGCCCCACCACAGGCCCTGCACGCCCAGGTGTGTGCCGAAGCCCAGCACGAGGCTCACCGGGATGCCCACCAGCCAGAAGCCCAGCACGTTCGAGACCATGGCGGCGTGCGTGTCGCCGGCGCCGCGCAGGATGCCGGCCGACACCACCTGCGCGCCGTCGAACACCTGGAACACGCCCGCGATCGGGATCAGCGACGCCGCCACGCCGACGACCGCCGGCACCGACGTGTAGGCGCGCGCGAACGGTCCCGGCGTGAGCAGGAAGACCAGCGCCACGCAGGACATGAACGCGGTGCCCAGGATGAGCGCGCTCGCCGCGACGCGGCGCGCGTGCGGCGCGTCGCCCTCGCCGATCGCGTGGCCCACCAGCACCGACGCCGCGCTCGAGACGCCGGCCGGCACCATGAACGTGAGCGACGCCAGGTTGATCGCCACCTGGTGCCCGCTCAGCGCATCGGTCCCGAACCAGCCCGCGAAGATCGAGATCGCCGCGAACGTCGAGAACTCCACCGACGCCTGGATCCCGATCGGCAGCCCCAGCCGCAGCGTGCGTGCGAACGCCGCGCGCCCGAGCGCCGCCGGGCGCCACGGTCGCAGCACGGGCCGCAGCGGCTCGCGCGCCAGCGCGAACAACAGGGCGAGCTGCGCCCAGCGCCCGATCGTGCTCGACAGGGCCGAGCCCACGGCCCCCATCGCCGGGAAGCCCAGGTGACCGAACACGAACAGGAAGTTCAGGCCCAGGTTCACCACGTTGCCCACCGCGATCGTGATCACGATGGCGTTCAGGTGCTTCATGGCCTGCAGGCTCTGGCGCAGCGCCACGAACGCCATGAGCGCGATCATGCTCGGCGCCGACATCCCGACGAACGCCGCCGCGCGCGGCACCACGTCGGCCGGCTGGCGCAGCAGCCGGAACACGGGCTCGGCCGGAACGCACAGGAGCGTCATGAGCACGCCGAGCACGCCCGCCATCACGAGCCCGCGCTGCACGCCGAGTGCCACGCCCTCGCGGTCCTTCGCGCCGGTCGCCTGCGACACGACCGGATCGAGGCTCCACAGCGTGCCCATGCCGAAGACCGCGAGGCCCATCACGTACAGGTTGCCGAGCGCCGCGGCCGCCAGCTCGCGCGCCGAAACGTGGCCCACCACGATCGTGTCGACCACGGACATGAGCATGAGCCCGACCTGCACCGCCGTGACGGGCACGGCGAGCCGGACGAGCGCACGGACGTCGCGGGAGGTGGGCAGGAAGTGGCGCATGGGCCGGGAGGAATACCCCGAATCGCGCGGCGCGGCCACCGGCGCGCTCCCGCGGGGAGCGCCGCACCTCCGGGCGCCTTTGCGCTCCCGGCCCGGCCGCCCGAGCGGTTAGAGTGCGGCCGTCCACCCTCGCGAGAAGGAGGCCGCCGTGCAGACGCCCGAAGCCCCCCTGCCGCCCGCAGCCGTCGCCGCCCTCGAAAACGGAAGCATCATCGAAGCCATCAAGATCGTGCGCGAGAACAGCGGCCTCGGGCTCAAGGAAGCCAAGGACCTCGTGGACCGGCACCTGGCCGCGGACCCCGGCCTGCGCGAGCGCGCCCGGTCCGCCGGCGCCGAAGGCGGCAGGGGCCTGCTGCTCTGGATCGCGGTCCTCGCGATCGCGGGACTCGTGGCCGTGCTTCTCCTGCGCAAGCCCTGAGCGGGCGCATGGCCCCGCCGCGACCGCCCGCCGGGTACTCCGGCACACCGCTCGTGAAGAAACTGGGATTGAAGCCGCCTCTCGCGTTGCTCGTGACCGGCGCCCCCGACGACTACGAGGACTGGCTCGTGGGCCTGCCGGCGGGCGTCGAGATCGTGAAGCGTGGCGGTCGCACGGTCGCGGCCGCGCACGTCTTCGAGACGAAGCGCGCCGAGCTCGCGAAGCGGCTGGCGACCCTCCGCCGCACGCTCGAGCCCGACGGATTCGTGTGGGTCTCGTGGCCGAAGAAGGCATCGAAGGTGCCGACGGACGTCACCGAGGACGGCATCCGCGCGGTCGCGCTGCCGCTGGGTTTCGTGGACGTCAAGGTGTGCGCGGTGACCGGGGTGTGGTCGGGGCTCAAACTCGTGATCCGCGTCGCGGAGCGGCCCGCGGCGAAGTCGCGCGCCCCGCGCGCGTGACGGGAGGGAGGACGCGATGGACGGCAGGCGCTGGCTGGACGACGTGGTGAAGCGGCTGCACGAGGCGAAGGACCAGGCGGACCGCTCGCTCGCGCAGGTGCCGTTCGAACGCTGGGGCGAGCGGCTCGATCCCGGCTCGAACAGCCTCGTCACGCTCGTGCTGCACCTGAGCGGCAACATGCTCTCGCGCTGGCGCGACTTCCTCGCGAGCGACGGCGAGAAGGCCGACCGCGACCGCGACGCCGAGTTCGAGGACCTGCCCGGCGCCACGCACGAGGAACTGGTCGCACGCTGGGAGCGCGGCTGGGCGTGCCTGTTCGACGCGCTCGCGCCGCTCGGCGACGCCGACCTCGAGCGCACGGTCACGATCCGCTCGAAGCCGCTCACCGTGACGCAGGCGATCAACCGCCAGATCGCGCACTACTCGCAGCACGTCGGGCAGATGACGATGCTCGCGAAGCACCTCGCCGGCCCGGAGTGGCGGACGCTCAGCGTCGCGCGCGGCGCCTCGCGCGCGTACACGGCGTCGGTCCGCGGGGGAGGCCCGGGCCGTTGAGGCGCCCCGGTCGCGATCCCGCGCGGGCGCGATGACGCGCGCGCGCACGCTGGGCCTGACCGCGCTCGCGATGACGGCGTTCGCGGGCAACTCGCTGCTCTGCCGGCAGGCGCTCGCGCACACGCGGCTCGATCCCGCCACGTTCACGTCGGTGCGGCTCGCCGCCGGTGCGCTCGCGCTGGCGCTGCTCGCGCGTGCGCGCGGCGGTTCGCCGGTCGCGCGCGGCGGCTGGGGCTCGGCGCTCGCGCTGTTCGCGTACGCGGCGGCGTTCTCGTTCGCGTACGTCTCGCTGCCCGCCTCGACCGGCGCGCTGCTGCTGTTCGGCGCCGTGCAGACGACGATGATCGGGCAGGGCCTGCGCTCCGGCGAGCGGCTGCGGCCGCTGCAGGTCGCGGGGCTGCTGCTCGCGCTCGCCGGCCTGGCCGGGCTGTTGCTGCCGGGGGCTTCGGCCCCCGCGCCGCTCGGCGCCGCGCTCATGCTCACCGCGGGCGTCGCGTGGGGCGTCTATTCGCTGCGCGGCCGCGGTGCGGGCGACCCCGTGCTCGTCACCTCGGGCAACTTCGCGCGTGCCGTGCCGTTCGCGCTCGCGACGAGCCTCGCCTGCCTGCGCTCCGCGACCTGGGACCCGGCCGGCGTGGCGCTGGCGGTGGTCTCGGGCGCGATCGCCTCGGGGGTGGGCTACGCGCTCTGGTACTCCGCGCTTCCCGGGCTCACCGCGACCTCGGCCGCCACCGTGCAGCTCAGCGTGCCCGTGCTGGCCAGCCTCGGCGCCATCGCGTTCCTCGGCGAGGCGCTCTCGGCCCGGCTCGTCGCCGGGTCCGCCGCCATCCTGGGCGGCATCGCGCTGGTGATCCGGGAACGCGCGCGGGGCACGCGTCGTGCCGCGGGTTGACGATCGCACTCACACCGGGAAGACGGGAGGGCCGATGGACCAGGAACGCTGGACCGCCGTGGACGACTACTTCGGCAGCGTGCTCGCACTCGACGACGCGGCGCTCGACGGAGCGCTCGCCTCGAGCCGCGACGCGGGACTGCCCGAGATCCAGGTCGCACCGAACCAGGGCCGGCTGCTGCACCTGCTCGCGCGCGCGATGGGCGCGAAGCGCATCCTCGAGATCGGCACGCTCGGCGGCTACAGCGCGATCTGGCTCGCGCGCGCGCTGCCGGAAGGCGGCCGGCTCGTGACGCTCGAAGCCGAGCCGAAGCACGCCGAGGTCGCGAAGGCGAACCTCGCACGCGCGCACGTGGCGCACCTCGTGGAGATCCGCGTCGGCCCCGCGCTCGAGACGCTGCCCGGGCTTGTCGCGGAGGGCGCGGGCCCGTTCGACCTCGTGTTCGTGGACGCCGACAAGCCGAGCCTGCCCGAGTACCTCGAGTGGTCGCTGCGGCTGGCGCGCCCCGGGACGATGCTCGTGTTCGACAACGTCGTGCGCAAGGGCGGGATCCTCGACGAGGCGAGCACCGACGTCGCGGTGCGGGGCACGCGGCGGCTGTTCGAGCGGCTCGCGGCCGAGCCACGCCTGCGGGCGACCGCGCTCCAGACGGTGGGCACGAAGGGCTGGGACGGGCTGGCGTTCGCACTGGTCACCGGCTGACGCGCGAACCGCCCGCCGGCGCGCTATCGTGCGCGGGATCCGCAGGCCCCGGAGCCGTGAACGGGCGCGCGCCTTCGGGCCGCGCCGCGACCAGGAAAGGACGACCGACGTGCGCATCGAACGCTTCACGTTCCCGGTCCTCGCACTCGCGCTCGCGGCCGGGTGCGCGGCGAAGCCGCCCACGCAGCTCGCGCTCGCGCGGGAGACCGCGAAACAGGTCATGACGGGCACGAAGTCGGTGCTCGAATCCGAAGTGCGGGCGAACGGCCCCGCGGGCGCGCTCGGCGCGTGCTCGCGCGTGGCGTTCGACCTCGCCCGCTCGCACGCCCGCGACGGCTGGAGCGTGCGCCGCGTGAGCGGGAAGCTGCGCAACCCGGCCGACGCGCCCGACGACTGGGAGAGCGCGCAGCTCGCGGAGTTCGCCACGAAGTACGCCGGCAAACCCGTGCCCGCGGACGCCGAGGCCTGGGAGATCGTGATCGAGGACGGCCAGCGCGTGCTGCGCTACGCGAAGCCGATCGTCATCGCCGGCGAACTCTGCCTGCGCTGCCACGGCGACCCGGCCACGTTCGCCGCCGCCGTGACCGACTCGCTCGCCCGCCTGTACCCGAACGACCAGGCGACGGGCTACCGGGTGGGCGACCTGCGCGGCGCCGTCTCCGTGAGCATCCCGCTCTAGCCATGCGCTTCGCGCTCGACCACGTGGTCGTCGTCGTCGCGTCGCTCGACGGCGCGACGGCGGCGTTCCGCGACGCCGGGTTCACGGTGGTGCCCGGCGGCCGGCACGAGGGGCTGCCGACCGGGAACGCGCTCGTCGTGTTCGCCGACGGCACGTACCTGGAGCTGCTCGCCACGCTCGACCCGCGCGCGCGCGACGACCTGCGCGAGTTGCGCGCCGGCGAGGGCTGGGGACGGCACCTGCACGAGTCGTCCGCG
>CAZIXL010000195.1:0-6051 GCA_964542885.1 uncultured bacterium | reverse complement strand
AGAGCATCGCGACCGACCTCTATTTCAGCTGCCTCGACGGCAACTGGAACGCCGACGGCGACTCGATCTTCGGCGAGGGTTACGCGAGCACCCAGGATCCCGGCGACGCCTGCGACCTGCTGCCCGAGGTGTACGTGGGCCGGGCGCCGGTGCTGACGGTGTCGGACGTGCAGACGTTCGTGGCCAAGACGCTGCAGTACGAGAAGACGCCGACCGGCAGCTACGAGAACACGTGGCTCTTCTTCGCCGAGGTGCTCTTCCCGCAGCCGTGGACGGCGCCGAACCCGACCCAGCTCGACGGGGCCGAACTCGCCGAGGACCTGCTGCCGCTCACGGATCAGCACCCGAGCATCCACGTGGCACGCCTCTACGAGAACTACACCGACGGCCGCTGGCGCCCGGGCGCGGTCCCCGAGACGTTCCAGGCGGTCGTGGACTCGCTCGACGTGGGCTACGGGCTCGGCCTGCACATCGGCCACGGCTATCGCAACGTCATGGAGGTCGGTGACGGCTCGCTCCAGAACGCCGACGTCGCGGCCCTGCACAACGGCAACCGGCTGACGAACCTGTACGCGATCAACTGCACCTCGAGCGCGATCGATTTCCCGTGCATCGGCGAGGAGTTCCTGCTGAATCCGAACGGCGGCGCGGTCACGAACGTGGGCTCGACGCGCTTCGACTTCCCGAGCGCCGGTCGCTCGTACCAGTACGAGTACTTCCGCATGTTCCTCGAGGACAGCGTCAGCGCCGTCGGCGAGCTGCAGGCGCGGCAGAAGCTGCCTTACGTGGCGTTCTCGACCTACGACGGCGTGAACCGCTGGACGCAGATGACGCTGCTCATGCTCGGCGATCCCGAGCTGCGCATGGCCGTGGGCAACTGGCGGACGCTCGACGTCGTGCGTCCGGCCTCGATCGCCCTGAGCGACTCGCAGTTCACCGTGACCGTGTCGTCGGACGGGCTGCCCGTCGGCGGCGCGCGCGTCACCGCCTACCGGGCCGGGGACGAGTACGCGAGCGTCACCACGGATTTCGTCGGCTCCGCGACGCTCCCGTTCCGGCCGGACTCGGCGGGTTCGTTCGTTCTCACCGTCACGGCCTACAACGCGCGCCCCTACCAGGCCTCGGTGCCCATCACGCCGTCGGCGGTCGCGACGCTCGTCGACGGGGCCGTGGTGGTGGAGGACGGCACCGTCGCCGGAACGACCGGCGACCAGAACGGGCTCGTGGACGTGGGCGAAACGGTGGACCTGCGGGTGGCGCTCCGCAATCGCGGCGCCCTGACGGCGACGAACGTCACCGCGACGCTCTCGACGACCGACCCGAACGTCACGATCGTGACGCCGTCGGCGTCCTACGGGACGCTCGCGCCGGACGCGTTGCTCACGCCGGCCGCCGGGTTCCGGATCACCACGCCGTACACGATGGAGGACCAGCGCGAGATCCCGTTCCAGCTGGTGGCCCTCGCGGACGGCGGGCGCAGCTGGACGGAGACGTTCCAGCTGACGGTGCACGCACCCGAAGTGCGCTCGTTCCGCCACGACGAGAGCGAGCCGGTGGGCAACAACGACGGCCGGCCGGGCGTGGGCGAGACCGTCGGCTACACGGTGTACCTGCGCAACCAGGGCACCGGCACGGCCCACGGCGTGACCGCGAAGCTGCGCAGCTACGACGGTCTGGCGACGGTGATCGACAGCGTCGCGACCTTCGGCGACCTCGCCGCCGGCGCGGCGGTCGCGGCCGATCCCGTCGTCTTCCAGCCCGCTTCGCTGGCCGCGAAGCTCGCGCTGGTCGTCAGCGACACGCAGGGCGAGCTGTTCACCCACACGTTCGACCTCACCTACCCGGCGGCGCCGACCACGCTCAAGGGCCTGGGCGCCGCGTCCAGCGTGGCGCTCACCTGGAAGCGCAACTCGGAGGCGGACCTGCTGGGCTACAACGTGTACCGGGGCGCCGCGCAGGCCGGCCCGTACACGAAGGTCAACGTCGTGCCGACGGGACGCACCGCGTACTACACGGACCCGGGGCTGGCGCCGCTGACGCGCTACTACTACCAGGTCTCGGCGGTGGATTCGTCGGGCAACGAGTCCGCGCGCTCGGTCTACGCGGCCACGAGCACGAATGCGCCGATGCACAGCATCTTCCCCGTGCCGATGGGCCGGAACACGCCCGCGCCGGTCGCGCTCGAGTACGTGTACTCGTCGTCGCAGATGGACATCGTGGCGGGCGCCGACGTGCTCTACGTGCTGCACGCCGACGGCACCGCGCCGGTCGACGCCGACGGCACGGGCGCGACGCTCGGCGACTTCACCTCGCTCGGCAGCTACTACGCGGCCGGTCCGTCCGTGGCGCCGCTCGTGCCCGGACAGGGCTGGAGCATCGTCGGGCCGTCGTGGGAGACGCGCCAGATCTACGCGTTCGACACCGCCGGCAACGTGCGCCCCGGCTTCCCCGTCGCGACGTACGACGACCTCTGGAGCTCGATCGCGATCGGCGACCTCGACGGCGACGGCAGCATGGAGCTGGTGACGGGCTCGAACGGCACGCGCGTCTACGCGTTTCACGCCGACGGCAGCGAGGTGATCGACGGCGACGGGAACGCGGGCACGACCGGGGTCTTCAAGCAGCTCTCGGCCGGCCCGAACTTCTGCACGCCGGCGCTCGCCGACATCGACAACGACGGGCTGCCCGAAATCATCTTCGCCTCGGGCAACGGCCGCGTGTACGCCTGGAACGCCGACGGCTCGGACGTCCCCGGGTTCCCGATCGTCACCAACGCGTACTTCAACAGCTCGCCGGCCGTCGGCTACCTCGACGGCCCCGGCGACACGACGCCCGAGATCGTCGTGCCGGGCACGAACGATTCGTTGTACGTGTTCGAGCCGAACGGCACCCGGCGCCCGGGCTGGCCGGTGTGGAACCGCGCGAGCGGCACGAGCAAGGCGCCGTCGCCCGCGATCGCGGACATGAACAACGACGGCTACAACGACATCATCTACCAGAGCACGAACGGCTACGTGTTCACGTACAACCGTAACGGCGGGGTGGTGGCCCCGATCTCGGCCATCAAGCACACCACCCTCACGTCCGGGACCGCGGAGTGCAGCCCGATCGTCGCCGACCTCGACGGCGACGGGCACAACGACGTCCTCGTCGGCGACGAGAGCGGCAACCTGACCGCGATTTCGGGGCTCGACGCCTCCGTGCTGCCCGGCTTCCCGATCCAGCTCGCCGCCGAGGTGCGCGGCACGCCGGCGGTGGGCGACATCGACGGCGACGGCATGACCGAGATCGTGCTCGCCGACTGGGACAAGAACATCTACGTGTGGGACTACGACTTCCCGTTCCAGCCCAACGGACCCGCGCCGTGGCCGCAGTTCCACCACGACCCGCGCCGCACGGGCTTCGCGAGTTCGACGATCTACCTGGGTGTCGACGACCCGCAGGGAGGGGCGGCCTCGGTGCGGACCCTCGAGTTCGCGCCGCCGGCGCCGAACCCGGTCTCGGGCCGCACGCGCCTCCAGTTCGGGGTCCCCTCGACGCTCTCGGGCGGCACGTACGACCTGTCGATCTACGACCTCGGCGGGCGGCGGGTGCGCCGCGTCGAGACGGGCGAGGCGAAGGCCGGCCGCTTCTCGCTCGAGTGGGACCTGCGCGACGACGCCGCACGCCCGGTGCATGGGGGCGTGTACTTCGCACGCTTCTCGCTGGGCGGCCAGCACGTGACCCGGAAGCTGGTCGTCGTCCAGTAGCCGCCGCACGCACATCGAGCGGCCGCGCCGGTTCGCCGGCGCGGCCGTTTCGGTCGTCGGGACCGCGGCCGCGTTTGACCGCGTTCCACGCGGCTCCTTACGCTGCGCCGCCCACCCGAGGAGCCACGTGCCGCCCGGAGATCCCATGAGCGTTCGCGTCCGTTTCGCCCCGAGCCCGACCGGCTACCTGCACGTCGGCGGCGCCCGAACGGCGCTCTACAACTACCTGTTCGCGCGGTCGCGCGGCGGCACGTTCGTCCTGCGCATCGAGGACACCGACGTCGAACGCTCCACCGAGGCCTCGGTCGAGGCGATCCTGGCCGGCATGCGCTGGCTCGGCCTCTCGTGGGACGAGGGGCCCGGCGTGGGCGGCGACCACGGCCCCTACTACCAGTCGCAGCGCCACGCGCAGTACGCGGCGCACGCGCGGAAGCTGCTCGAGTCGGGCCACGCCTACCCGTGCTTCTGCACCGCGGAGGAACTCGAAGCGCGCCGCGAGGCGCAGGTGGCCCGCGGCGAGGACCCGAAATACGACGGCCTTTGCCGCGCGCTGCCGGCGGCCGAGCGCGCCGCGCGCCTCGCGGCCGGGGCGCCGTACGCGCTGCGCTTCGCGACCCCAGCGGACGGCGAGTCCGCGTGGGACGACGTGGTGCGCGGGCGCGTCGCCTTCCGCAACGACGTGCTCGACGACTTCGTGCTCGTGCGCCCGGACGGCCTGCCCACCTACAACTTCGCGTGCGTCGTCGACGACGCCGAGATGGCGATCACGCACGTGGTGCGCGGCGACGACCACATCTCGAACACCCCGCGCCAGCTGCTGATCTACGGCGCGCTCGGCGCCGCGCCGCCGGTGTTCGCGCACGCCTCGATGATCCTGGGCCCCGACGGCAAGCGGCTCTCCAAGCGCCACGGCGCCACGTCGGTGGAGGCGTTCGGCGAGCTGGGCTTCGTGCCCGAGGGGATGGTGAACTTCCTCGCGCTGCTCGGCTGGTCGTACGACGGCAAGACCGAGCTGTTCTCGCTCGCCGAGCTCGAGGCGCTCTTCACGCTCGAGAAGATCGGCGCCAACCCCGCGACGTTCGACACCCAGAAGCTGGAGTGGGTGAACGCCCAGCACCTGAAGCGCCTGCCCGAGGCGGAGCGGGTGCGGCGCGTCGAGGCGTTCCTCGCGTCGCGCGGGATCGACCTGTCGTCCCGCAGCCCCGAGTGGCGCGGCGCCTTCGTGCGCGCGCTCGGCGAGCGCCTGCGCACGCTCGCGGACGCCGAGACGGTCGGCGCGTTCGCGCTGCACGAGGCGGTCCAGATCGACCCGGAAGCGTGGGCGGACCTCGCGTCGCGCGAGCACGCCGGGCCGCGCCTGCGCGCCCTGGCCGCGCGGTTGGCCGCGGACGCCGAGTTCTCGCTGGCGAGCCTCGAGGCCGGCACGCGAGCGCTCGCGACCGAGCTGGGCGTGAAGGCGGGCGAGCTGATCGGCCTCGCGCGCGTGGCGCTCACGGGCCGCAAGGCGGCGCCCGGCATCTTCGAGGTGATGTGGCTCGTGGGCCGGGAACGCTGCGTCGCGCGGCTCGCGGCCGCGGCGGGCCGCTGGGAGTCCGAGTCGCCGCTCGCCGCCCGCTGACCCGCGCCGCCGGCCGTCGCTTGCATTCCGTGCCGGAATGCGGCTAGATTCCCGCCCGCGATTCCCCGGTAGTGTAACGGCAGCACGACAGGTTCTGGCCCTGTTAGTCGAGGTTCAAATCCTTGCCGGGGAGCCAACTCCATGCGAGCGCCGGAAGCCTGCGGCTCCGGCGCCCCGCGCTTCGAGGCGCGGTGTTGACGCTCCGCGAGGAGCTTCAGTAGATTGCCGCCCGCTCCGCCGTCGGCGGAGCCGGTTCGAAGTCGAGTGGCGCTATCGTCTAGGGGTCTAGGACGGGTGGTTCTCAGCCATCAAACCGGGGTTCGAATCCCCGTAGCGCTACCAACTTCGAACCTCAGCGGCCGCGCCGCCGCGCCGGTCCCGTCGCTTCCGCGGCGGTGGAATCCGGCAGCGTGAACCGCCGGTACGCCGCGCCCCAGCGCACGTCCACGACCGGCCGCCCGTCGGGATCGAGCCACGCGTGGACGCCCGTGCGCCCGTTCGCGTCGAGCAGCTGCGCGTGCGGGGTCCCGTCCGGGAAGACCTCGAGCGCGATGCGGCTGCGCCCCGTCGAATCCGAGAGCCGCAGACGCGGCGTGCCGTCGTCGCGGATCACGCCGTACAGGATCGCACGCGCGTTCACGTCGTTGAGCCGCAGCGTCGGGTTGCCCTCGGGATCCATCACGA